>CAJXPN010000373.1 GCA_913058025.1 uncultured Myxococcales bacterium
AGATCTACACAGAGTAGATCGTCGGCAGCGTCAGATGTGTATAAGAGACAGGCGGGGGGCTTCTTGGTGTCGTCGCAGGCGGTCAGGGCGACGAGCGCGACGGAGAGTGCCGCGAAGGTGAGGCGCATGGGCGGGGCTCCTTTTGAGGGTCGGATTGACCCGCCGAGTGTAGCGCCCACCTCCAGGGTCAACCAGACCAAACGATCGACAGCTTCGCCTCGCCCCTGGCCATGACCCCCGGCCGGCGCTCAGTCGAGATCGAACACGATGACCTCTCCTTCCTCGTCCAGGCCACGCAGCGCCACCGCCGCCGCGTCGGTCATTCCTGCGCCGTCGCCCTCGCCGAGCTCCTCGCCGTTGACCTCGATCGTGCCCCTGACGACCTGGACCCAGGCGCTCCGGTTCGCGCCGAGCTCGAGCGTGTCGGACTCACCCTCGGCGAAGGTCCCGCCGTAGATCCGGACGTCGCGCCGGATCTCGAGCGAGCCCTCCGCTCCCTCGGGAGAGACGAGCAGTCGGAGCGCGCCGCGCCGCTCCTCGAGAGGGAACGCGCGCTGCTGGTACCGCGGCGCCAGGCCGCGCACCGCCGGCGGAAGCCAGATCTGGAGGAACCGCACCGGCTCCTCGCTCGACCCGTTGTACTCCGAGTGCGTCACGCCGCTCCCCGCGCTCATGAGCTGGACCTCGCCGGGCCTGATCACCGACCCCGTCCCCATCGAGTCCGAGTGCTCCAGCGAGCCCTCGACCACATACGAGATGATCTCCATGTTGTCGTGCGGGTGCCTCCCGAAGCCTCTGCCCGGGGCGACCCGGTCGTCGTTGATCACGCGCAGCGCCCGGAAGTGCATGTTCCTGGGGTCGTGGTAACCACCGAACGAGAACGTGTGCTTGCTGTCGAGCCACCCGATGTCCGTCTTCCCCCTCTCGCCTGCCCTCTTGATCTGCATCATCGCGTCCTCCTTTGGGTGACGGCGCCTGCGCCCTTCGCGCTGCGCCGTTGACGGGCTTCAATCTAATCGTTTACGAATGGTTCACAAGGTGTCGCTTAGTATGGTCTGTGTTGAGCTAGAGGAAACGGTGTATGAGCAAGTTCTCGGAGATGGAGGTGTTCACGTGCGTGATCGACGAGGAGAGCTTCTCCGGGGCGGCGCGCACGCTGGGGGTCTCGAAGTCCTACGTGAGCAAGCAGATCAGCAAGCTCGAGGACCGGCTCGGGGTGCAGCTCCTCCAGCGCACGACGCGCACGATGACGATGACCGACGTGGGCCGGGCGTTCTACGACCGCGCGAAGTCGATCCTCGATGAGCTCGACGCCGCCGAGCTCGCGGTCTCGAACCTGCACTCGTCGCCGCGCGGCACGCTGCGCATGAGCGTGCCGATGTCGTTCGGGGTGCGGCACGTCGCGCCCGCGATCGCGCGCTTCATGATCGAGTACCCGGACCTCGAGGTCGACATCAGCTTCGTGGACAGGACCGTGGATCTCGTCGACGAGGGCTTCGACATGGCCGTGCGCATCGGCCAGCTCGAGGACTCCTCGCTCGTGGCGCGCAAGCTCGCGCCGATGAGGCAGGTCCTGGTCGCGAGCCCGGACTACATCGCGCGCCGCGGCGAGCCCAGGACCCCGGAGGATCTGCGCAAGCACGCGTGCCTGATCTACACCTACCAGCGGACCGGCTCGACCTGGCGCTTCACGCGCGGCGGCGAGGACGTGTCGATCAAGGTCAGCGGGCCGATGCGCGCGAACAACGGCGACGCGTTGCTCGAGGCCGCGCGCGCGGGCCTGGGCGTGGCGATCCTCCCCGACTTCTTCGTCAGCCACGACCTGCGCGACGGCACGCTCGTGGAGATCCTGCCCGATCACGACTGCGGCCGCTCCGCCATCTGGGCGCTCTACCCGCCCAACCGTCACCTCTCCACCAAGGTCCGCTTCGTCGTCGACTACCTCGCCGAGACGTTCGCGAGGGCGCCCTGGTTGGCGTGAGCTGGCTGGCGTGACCTGGTCGATGTGGTGGGGGCTGGTCAGGCCCCGACGAGCGCGCGGCAGGCCCGCTCGGTCTCCTCGTCGGCGGGGAACCACGTCTCGATGCGCAGCTCGTCGAGCGCGACCACCTGGGGCGCCTGGAACATCGTGATCATGGTCAGGAACCTGAGCTCGACCCCGCCCACGCGGACGTGGACCACGAGCGTGGGTGACGTGGGCGCGGCGAGGTCGATCTCTCGCCACCCCTCCTCGACCGTGGGCATTGCGAGTACGTCGTCGACGAGCGCGCGCATCGTGGCGTCGTCGGGGTCGGCGAGCGCCTCGCGCTGGAGGCGCCAGAGCAGGGCGCGGCCGATCTCGTCGAAGTTGACGATGCGCTCGGTCATGCCGGGGTCGAACGTGAGCCGGGCGAGGTTGAGCCTCGCGCCGTCCTGTTCGGCGAGCCCTTCGGTCAGCGCGCCGAAGAACGCGGCCGCGCCGGCGTTGAAGTCGAGGATGTCGTAGGTCCTGTCGATGAGGATGAGGGGGAACGGCTCGTGGCGATCCTTCATCATCTGGACGGCGCGCCGCGCGCCCTCGGGGAGGGCGGTCTCCGCTGCGGGCTCGCGGAACGCGGGCTCGTGCCCGGCCGCGCGCAGCATCGCGTTGGCCTGGCGCAGCGGGACGTCGAGCGCGGACGCCAACCTCAGGACCATCTCGGCGCTCGGGGCAGAGCGGCCGGTCTCCAGGAAGCTCACGTGCCTGCTCGAGACGTCCGCCGCCAGCGCCAGGTCGAGCTGGCTCAAGCCTCGCCGCCCCCTCCAGTACTTCATGATCGCCGGGAAGAGTCCGGGCGCCTGCGTGCTCTTGTCCATGCCGTGTCACTCCTCGTGGTCGGGTTCCTCGCCCCATCGTGGCAGACGGAGCGTGGCCGTCACTTACCTCGAGAGGTCATTGCGGGCCGCGTCCGTGGGTCTGAGGTTCGGGTCGGTCCATGCAACATACACCTGAACTCGGAGTACATCATGAGTCACCTCAGGACACGACGCGGCCACAAGACCTGGCTCCTCGTCACCGCGATCGTCATCGGCTCGTTCGGGCCGATCTTCACGCTCGGGACGATGGAGTCGACGGCCGAGCCCGCGCGCCTCACGCTCCAGCTCCTCAGCGGGCCGGGTCACCTGGACAGGGAGTGGGCCTCGGACACGCTCCGCTTCCTGTCCGCGCTCACCGGCGGGTTCCTCTTCGGCTGGGGCGTGAGCATCTGGGCGCTCAGGCGCTGGGTCTACGACCTCGCGCCCGAGGGGACTCGCCGCGCCGTCGTCGCGGGCCTGGTCGCCTGGTGTGGCCTCGACAGCCTCGGCTCCGTCCTCTCGGGCACTCCGTGGAACGCGCTCTTCAACGTCCTCGTGATCCTGCTCGCCGTGGGGCCGATGTGGGTGGCGGCGAGGGCCGACTGAGGGCACCCCGGGCGAGCCCGGCCGCCTGACTCAACTCCACGCCCACCACGCCATGTACGCCAAGAACGCCACGAACCCGAGCGCCATCAGCGCCGCGGCGACCTTGAGCTGCGTGCCGTAGACCGGGATCAGGTCGGCGACCTTGATGACCTTGTGGGACACGTGCTTGACGAAGGTGACGGGGCACTGGACGGCGAAGTCGCCGTCGAGCGCGGCCTGGAGCCCCGTCGACATCGCGGAAGCCGACGGGTAGCGCTCGCCCGGGTCCTTGGCCATGGCGTGATCGATGACGTGGCAGAGCTCGGCGGGCGTGCGGCCCTGGTGGGGGCTGTGGACCATCGCCGGGAACGTCGGCTTCCGCTCGGAGACGCCGCGCAGAGTGCTGATGACCGAGGTCTCGCCCTCGAGGTAGTGCTCCAGCGTCATGAACTCGTAGAACATCACGCCGAGCGCGTAGATGTCGGAGCGCTCGTCCACGGCGTCGACCTCGCCGCGGGCCTGCTCGGGGGACATGTACGCGGGCGTGCCGAGGAGGTCGCCGCGGTGGGTGAGCTTGACGCGGTGGGACTCGTCGACCCCTGCGTGCTCGTCTCGGAGCTCGTCGTCGCCGGCCTCGATCTCGGGCTTGCCGAGCTCCTTGGCCAGCCCCCAGTCCATCAACACGACCTCTCCGTGGCTCCCGATCATCACGTTCGCCGGCTTGATGTCCCGGTGGATGATGCCGCGCGAGTGGGCGAAGTCGAGCGCGTCGAGCACGTCGAGGATCACGCGGGCGCGCCGCTCGAACGTGTAGCGAGCGTGCGCGCTCGCGTCACCTGCGCGCAGCCGCTCGATGATCGCGTCCAGCGGCTCGCCGTCGATCTTCTTCATGATGAAGAAGTAGCGACCGCTCGAGTCGATCCCGACGTCGTGGATGGGCACGATGTTCGGGTGCTCGAGCCGCCCGACCGTGCGGACCTCCTCGACGAAGCGCGCCAGCCCCGAGTCCCCGCCGACGCCCGTGCGCAGGCGCTTCATCGCGACGTCCCGGCCGATGTCGTGGTCGAGCACGGAGACGACCTCGCCCATGCCGCCCGCGCCCAGCGCGCCGACCTCCTGGTAGCGCTCGCGCTCCTCGCGCGCGAGCCAGATCCCCGGGCCGTCTGGCGCCTGGGACACCGTCGGGAGCACGGTCTTGCTGTACGTGATCGCGTCGGCCGAGGCGCTCACGCTCATGCTTGGGCTCGTGCGAGGGGCGCGCGGCGAGGACGCGAGCGTGTCTCCGAAGAGGCCGTCGGCGCTCACGAGCGTGTCGCCCAGGTCGATGCCCCCGCTCACCATGGTGTCCGCGATCGCGGGCGAGTCCTCGTCGCGCACGCGGTCCTCCACGCTGGCGTCCACGATCGTCTGGTTGTCGTATCTCTGTGCCTCGGACATGCGTGACCTCCACGCTGTGTGCCGAGAGCGCGCCTGGGGCGAACTCTGGGCATCGGGTGTGTCGATGTGTCGTGTCTGCTTGCCCCTGGCGCTTCACGAGACCATGATCAGGGCGCGCCCGCGGGCGCGAGCCACCCTGAACGGCGGAGCGTGAAGATGAGCGAGGACGAGACAGGTGACGGACGCACGACGTTCGAGAGAGGGCTGGACGCGGTGCACGAGGCCGCCGGGGGCTTGCGCTCCGCGCCAGGTCTCACGTTAAGCACGGTCGCGGCGCTCGTCGAGCGCGCGATCAGCTACGGCGCGGGCATCTTCAACGAAGGCGGCCCCAAGGAGTGCTTTCGCCTCTACTCCGAGGCGGCCAGGCTCGTCGTCGACGCGTCCCACGGTCAGGACCTCCCCGAGCGCACCGCCGACGCCGTCGACGACCTCACGCGGGCGCTGGGCCGCGCGTCCGACGTCGAGCCCGCCGAGGCCGCCTGGATCATGCGCCACGCGTTCGACAAGACGATCGTGATGCAGCAGCTCACCGTCTGTCTCTTATACACATCTCCGAGCCCACGAGACAGGCAGAAA
>CAJXPN010000374.1 GCA_913058025.1 uncultured Myxococcales bacterium
GATCTACACAGAGTAGATCGTCGGCAGCGTCAGATGTGTATAAGAGACAGACTCGGAGTTGTTGCCGAAGTCGGCGATGAAGAGGCAGTCGCTGGCGCCGCAGGGGCCTCGGGTGATGTCCTCCCAGTCGCGGGCGGTGGCGCCGGCGACGTCCCAGACGCCCAGGTTCGCGCCGTCTGCGCCGACGGCGTAGAGACGGGGCTCGTCGCCGGAGTCGTTGTGCGACCAGAGCGCGTCGTCGCCGGTCCAGGCGCGCGCGAGCCCGCTGGCCTCGTCGAGGTCGAGCAGCTCGAGTCGTCCGCGCTCCTCGCCGGCGCCCCAGCTGGAGCACTCGGCGTCGGCGTCGGTCGTGTACGCGAGCGACGCCGCGAGCGCGCACGCGCTGGCGGTGATGAGCCTCGTGTTCTTCATGGGGGGCGACCTCAGGAGGTGATGAGCCGTTCGATGATGTCATCAGGGGTGATGCGTTGGGCGTCGGCCTGGAAGTTCGTGAGGATGCGGTGGCGCAGGATCGGCTTGGCGAGCGCGCGGATGTCCTCCATGTCGGGGCTGGGGCGCCCCATCAGCAGCGCGCGCGCCTTGGCGCTGAGCACGAGGTACTGAGAGGCGCGCGGGCCGGCGCCCCATGAGAGGTACTGGCGGACGTAGTCCGGCGCGGTCTCGTCCTTGCCGCGGGTGCGGCGCACGAGCGAGACGGCGTACCGGATGACCTCGTCCTCCACGGGCACGCGCAGCACGAGCTCCTGGAGGTCGATGATCTGCTGAGCGCTCAGGACCTCCTCGAGCTCGGCGGGCTCGGAGCGCGTGGTGTGCTTGGCGATGAGGAACTCGTCGTCGGCGTTGGGGTACTCGACGTTGAGGTTGAACATGAAGCGGTCGAGCTGGGCCTCGGGCAGCGGGTAGGTGCCCTCCTGCTCGATCGGGTTCTGCGTGGCGAAGACCATGAACGGTCGGGTGAGGTCGTAGGTCGTGCCGCCGGCGCTGACCTTGTACTCCTGCATCGACTGGAGCAGCGCGGCTTGCGTCTTGGGCGGCGTGCGGTTGATCTCGTCGGCGAGCAGGAGGTTGGTGAAGACGGGGCCCTTGATGAACTTGAAGTAGCGCCGCCCGGTCGCGTGGTCCTCCTCGAGGATGTCGGTGCCGGTGATGTCCGACGGCATCAGGTCGGGGGTGAACTGGATGCGGTTGAAGTCCAGCGAGAGGACCTCCGCGAGCGTCGAGATCAGGTAGGTCTTGGCCAGACCCGGGACGCCCTTGAGCAGGCAGTGCCCGCGCGCGAAGAGCGCGATGAGGAGGTGCTCGATGAGCTCCTCCTGGCCGTAGATGCGCTTGCGCACCTGGGCGGTGATCGCGTCGCGGGCGCGGGCGATCTCCTCGAGCACCTCTTCGTCGTTCAGCTTCGTCAACTCTACCATATTCTCGCCACACGCGGCTCGCCGCGCCTTATCTCAAGAGGATGTGAACCAGGACATTTTCATCGAACCGCGACGGTCAGGCGGGGTCGCCGGGAGCGAGTAGATCGAGCGGGTGCGCGTCGAGCGCGCCCGCGTCGAAGGTCGCGTCGACGTGGAGCCGCGCCTGCGGGTAGGTGCAGTAGAGGCCCGCGGACGCGGCGGCCGGGCGGTGGTTCCCGGACTTCTTGACGCCCCCGAAGGGGAGCCTGCTCGAGGCGCCGACGGTCGAGCGGTTCAGGTTGAGGATGCCACACTCGAGCTCGTAACCCAGCGACTCGAAGCGCTCGGTGCTCGAGGTGAACACGCTCATGGCCAGGCCGTATTCGGTGGCGTTGGCGACGCGGGCGGCCTCGTCGTCGGAGTCGACGGCGTAGACGATGACGTCGGGGCCGAAGACCTCCAGCGACTGATGGGAGCCGGCCGGGTCGACCTCGTCGCAGCGCCAGACGGCGGGGGTCACGAAGTAGCCCTGGTCGCCAAGCGTGGGGTGGGCGCCGCCGCGGAGCGCGGGCGTGAGCGCGCCGCCCTCGTCGTCGGCCATGGCCGCCTTGACCTTGGCGAAGGCCGAGCGCGTGGCGAGCGGGCCCATGAAGGGCTGGTCGTCACCCAGCGGGTCGCCCACGGTCACGCGGCGGGCGACGTCGACGAGGCGCTCGGTGAGCGCGTCGGCGAGCTCGCGGCGCGCGATGACCCGGCTCGTGGCGCTGCAGCGCTGGCCGGTGGTCAGGAACGCGGCCTGGACGATCTCGTAGGTCGCGCGGTCGAGGTCGGCGTCCTCGAGGACGACGCAGGTGTTCTTGCCGCCCATCTCGAGCGCGAGCAGCTTCCAATGCTGCTCGAGCGTGGCGCGCTTGATGGCCAGCCCGACGTCGTAGGATCCGGTGAAGAGCACGCCCGCGACGCCCGGGTGCGCGGCGAGCTTCGCGCCCGCGGCGCCTGCGCCCTGGACGACGTTGAGCACGCCGGGCGGGAGCCCGGCGGCCTCGGCGGCCTCGGCGTAGAGCTTCATGCATCCGGGCGCGGCCTCCGACGGCTTGATGACGACGGTGTTGCCGGTCAGCAGCGCCGGCGCGACGTGGCCGTTGGGGAGGTGGAGCGGGAAGTTGAACGGCCCGAGCACGGCGAGCACGCCGAGCGGGCGGTGGCGCACCTCGCCGTCGAGGCCCTGGGGGCGAGACGTCGCGGTGTAGTCGGCGCCCTCACCGGACATGATCGCGATCTTGGCGGAGAGCGCGCCGGCCTCGCCGCGGGCCTCCCAGAGCGGCTTGCCGACCTCGAGGGCGATGGTGCGCGCGATCTGCTCCTTGCGCGCCGCCAGCTCGGCTCCGAAGACGGCGAGCGCGGCCTTGCGCGCCTCGAAGCCGAGGCGATCCCAGGCGGGCTGCGCGCGGCGCGCGGCGTCGACGGCCTCGTCGACGTGCGCCAGCGATGTCGCGCAACGGAAGACCTCCTCGGAGGCGCGCGCGGGGTTCTCACGTGAGAGCTCGTGATCGGGGTCCTCGGGCGAACGCCACGCCCCCGCGATGTAATCTGCGACCTGCAACATGGGCTCCTCACGTTCCGACACGCGGCCCGTGTCGGGCCGCAGGCCAAACTAACGCACCGTGGCAGGATCTCAAGTGGTGATCAGCGGCTGCGGGTCATGCTCAGCATCACGCGCGTGGGCTCGCCGTCGCGCACCCGGACCACGCGCCGGAGCGTGCTCCACCCGGACTTGCTCACCTCCACGACGTGCTCGCCGGGCCGGAGGACGAGCTCGTAAGGCGTCACCCCGACGAAGTCGCCGCCGACGCGCACGGACGCCCCGGCCGGAGAGGTCTCGAACGTGTAGCGCGCGCCGACGCTGCCGCTGTCCGAGAACATCTCGCCGAGCTTGCGCCGCGTGTCGCCGGCGCGCCGCTGGGTCGAGAGCTTGAGGCGCTTGGGTCCTTTGAGCTTCGTCTTCTTCTCTCTGCGCGTGTCCTCGAAGAGCGGCGTCGGCGGGCGAGACGGGCCGCCACGGCGCGAGTCGCCCGAGAGGTCGAGGCGCTCGGGGCGCAGCCCGGAGTCGCCGCGCTTCGAGTCCGCCGACGCGCGCGGCGTCCGCTCGACGAGCTCGAGGCGAGCGACCTCACGGTGCGCCAGGACACGCTCGCCGCGGTCGGCGCGCGCGCTGTGCGCGCGGACCTCGAGCTGCTCCTCGTAAGCGCGCGCGAACTCGAGCGCGCGCTCGGTGTCTCCAAGAGCCTCGTAGCTCTTGGACATGTAGTGGAAGAGCTCGGCCTCCACGCACATCTTCGTGGCGCGGTGGAGCTTGATGAGGGCGGTGTCGTGGTCGCGGTCGATCTGGGCGATGCGGGCCTCGCCGTAGAGCGTGTTGAAGCGCTTGTGCGACGACACGGACATCTCGCAGCGTGGGAACGAGGCGTCACGCTCGGGCGCGTCCTGCTGCGCGGAGGCGACCGCCGGGATACACACCGCGCCGCACATCACCGTGGCGAACCAGAACCTCGAGATGCCCATCCAATAGCTCCGTGGGGTCACGTCACGTGTTCACAACGAACGCGTCAGTGTACACAATCATAGCGCGCCTGATCGTGTGCACCAACGCCATCTGCCCGACATGCATGGAAAAGCCTCACGCCTCTCACCATGAGCCCTCCGACGATGAGACCCAGGAACCTCCCACTGCTCCTCGGCGCGCTCGGCGCGCTCGCGTGCGGCGAGGTCGACCGCGGCGCGCGTTACCCCGGCCCCGTGGCGGCCTGTGAGGTCGCCCGCGGGTCGGACCAGGCCCCGCTGGAGGAGCTCGAGGACGGCGTCGCCCACGCCAGGCTCGGCCTGTTCTTCAAGCACGGCCCCTACCCGACGTGGAACACGGCGCCGGCCCAGGCGTGCGCGTCGAACCCGGTGACCTCGGGCGAGCTGGCGCCGGGGAAGGAGCTGTACGTGACGTACCCGGCGCGCTCGAGCCCGACCTGGACGGGCGAGGCCGCCGCGGCCGACGGCCCCTTCCCCGTCGTGGTCTTCTCGCACGCCAACAACGACACGACGTGCTCGATCTTCGAGCGCTACTACGGGCTCCAGGACCACTGGGCGAGCTGGGGCGTGGTGGTGCTGAGCGTCGACGACACCGACCTGAACTGCCAGCGCGGCACGCGCCAGAACATCGCCGACAGGCGCGACGCGATGCTCGCCGCGCTCGACGAGGCCGCCCTCCTGAACGCCGACCCCGACTCCGAGCTCTTCGGGCGGCTGGATCTCGAGCGCGTGGTCTTCGCCGGGCACAGCCGCGGCGGCGGCGCCGCGATGACGGGCGCGCTCACGAGGCCCCAGGTCGTCGACGGCGTCATCGCGCTCCAGAGCATCGACCTGACCAGCTACGGCTTCGGCTCGCCCGACATCGCGATGCCCGCCCTCGGGTTCACCGCCAGCGAGGACCGGGACCTCGAGTACCCTTACGTGGAGGTCACCGAGGAGCTGTTCGCGGGGCCGTACACGTGGGTCACGATCCACGGCGGCGTCCACGCGTACACGACCTCGGACGTGAGCAAGGAGTCCGACGAGGTCCCCCGCGTCACGCGCCGCCAGCAGCTCGACGTCACCCAGCACTACAGCACGGCGTTCCTGGCGGACGTGGTCGGCGTCGCGGACGGCTCGATGCGCCCGCCCTACGCCCCCCGGCGCCAGCCCGACACGCTCTCGTCCCACGCCGGCGCAGCGCTCATGGGCCGCCGCGTGGCCGACGGCGTCGCCTCGGCGCGCTGGCGCGGCCGGGCCGAGGACGCCCTGCTCATCGACGACTTCGACGCGGTCGGCCCCGGCGCCCAGAGCCTGCTCGGGCTCGACTACGTCACGACCGGCGGCCTCCAGACCGAGAACGCGCACACGTACGGCAGGGGCTCCGGGCCGTACGCGAAGGCGCGCTCCAGGCTCATCGACGCGCGCGAGGGCGGCGGCGCGTGGAGCGCG
>CAJXPN010000375.1 GCA_913058025.1 uncultured Myxococcales bacterium
CCGCGTCGAGCGCCACGGGCTCGGGGTCGCAGCCGTTGTAGGTCGCCCAGCTCGTCACCGACTCCAGCGCGCCCGGGTGGTCGGGGAGCACCGACGCGAGCGCCGAGCCTCCGTCGTAGGCGATCGTCTGGTCGGCGGTGCCGTGCAGGTGGAGGATCTGGACGGACTGGGCGGGCTGGCACAGCGTCGGGTCCTTGAAGGTGCCCCCGGCGAGCACGAAGATCCCGGTGATGTAGTCCGCGGAGTCGCAGGCGAGGCGGTAAGACATGAAGCCGCCGTTGGAGTAGCCCGCGACGTAGATCCTGCCGCGGTCGATGTTGAAGCGCTCGAGCGCCTCCTCGATCACGCCGCGCAGGTAGCCCGCGTCGTCGACGCCCGAGTCGAAGCCGTCGCAGCACGCGGGCGTGGCGTTCCAGAAGTTCGAGCCGAGCGCGTTCCGGGTGCCCTGCGGGGAGACCAGGATGAAGTCGCGGTCGTCGACGTTGCGCTCGAGGCTGAAGTAACGGCCGATGCTGTCCTCGTCACCGCCGAAGCCGTGCAGGCCGATGACCAGCGGGACCTCGCGCGAGTTGTCGTAGCCCGTCGGGATCGTGACGCGAGCCGGCCTCGCGCCACCCAGCGGCGCGTCCAGCGCGACCGGGCCGGCGTCGACCTCACCGGCGTCGACCTCGCCGGCGTCCTCTTCGCCGGCGTCGACCTCTCCAGCGTCCTCCTCGTCCACGCCAGCGTCGCCCACGCCGACGTCGCCTCCAGCGTCTTCGTCACCGGGGCCCGCGTCTGCCTCGAGCCGCTCGTCCAGGTCGAACGGCTTCGGGTCTTCCTCGACTCCGGGGTCGTCCTCGGTGACGCATGCGGTGAGCGTGACGAGCAGCATGGCCGCGAAGAGGCTGTGGCGATCGATGTTCATGGTTCGTGCGTCGGGTCGTGTGTGGTCGTGTGTGCGTAACGTTGACATCATGTCGACGAACGACGCTCGGCTCAACCGCAATGTGCGAGGTCGAGCCTGGCATCACGAACCCAACGGGAGCATCGGCGGTCAGGCCGTTGGCTCAAACCGTGCCCATGAGCACGTGGATGACCGTGGCGAAGAAGAGGAAGAGCCCGCCCGAGAACAGCGTGATCCCGATGGACCCTGCGATCTTGAGGCCCATCGGGCTGTCACTGCGGAAGAGCCCGAGCGTGATGATGCCCGCGAACGCGCCGAGCCCGCCGCCGATCGCGCCTCCCGTGATCATCAGCGCGAACGGCAGCGCCGCGAACAGGTAGGCGTACCAGGGCAGCGGCGGCATCACGTCGAGGGGCGACGACCCGTCGATCGAGACCTTCGACGTCCCGAAGAGGTTCGGTGTCAGCTTCACCTCGGACTCGTCGCCGGCGTCGTCCGAGAGCATGTAGACGTTCTTCTTGCCCACCGCCCGCTCGCCGTCGATCAGGAGCGTGACGCCCCCGACGATGCTCGTGCGTAGGGTGAGCTTGCGCTGTAGAAACCGAGGGTGTGCGATCGCGTAGTCCATGACGTCTCCTGTCCCCGTTGATGTTTTGGGAGCCCGTAGACGTTCTCACAGGACCCGCGCGCGCGTCCAGATCCAGCCACCCAACCCCAGGAGAGCTCATGGAAACCACCACGTCCGCCACACCGAGTACCCGCACCCGCAACAGGCTCGCGCTGGCGCTGGGCGCCGCAGGCGTCGTCAGCTCATGGGTGATGTTCGTACCCTACTTGAACGATCGCGGCTGGAACATGGTGTCGTTCTGGACCGACGCGTTCACCACGTACGGCGTGAACGGGCTGACCTTCGACCTGTTCGCGGGCGCGCTCGTCCTCTTCGCGATGTTCTGGCACGACCGCGAGCGCCTGGGCGCGGCGAAGGTCGCCGCGCTCGTGTTCGTGACCATGATCCCCGGGATGTGCTTCGGGCTCGCGCTTTGGCTGTGGTGGCGCGACCCGGAGTGAGCGCGGCCGACGTCACCCCCCCACGAAAAGAGCCAGCCGCAGGCTTCACAGTGTGGAGGGCTCACCTGTCCAACCTCATGGGCGTGTTCGACTCCGCGAGCTGTAACCATCGAGGTCTTCCATGAGGTCGCTGCTTCTTATCCCGCCAACTCTGACTCTTTTCGGGTGTGTCCTGTTCGAGCCCATCGGATTGCCGCCCGACGACGCGAGCGCTGAAGCCGGCACACCTGACGCTAGCCAGGGCGACGCCGAGGAGGCCGCGACGCCTGGAGGTCGCGTCTGCGGCGCCATGCGCATGGTGGGGTCTCAGCGCGAGTTCACGTGCACCACGATCCTCGGATCGCTTCAGGCCTTGCAGTGGTTCGGCGCGTCAGATGGCGGGTTCATCGACGTCGCTGAGCTGGACGCGTCTCGTTGGCAGCTCTTGGCGCACAATGGCGCGACGATCGAGGGCTGGTCCTCCGAAGATTTCAGCGGGTGGTCGGGCACCCTGCGCTCGCCGTGCGCCCAGCGGGCGACGTCTCCAGACCGGCTCGTCCTGGTCATGAGCAGTGATGAGCTCGGGTCAGGAGACCCACCCTGGGCTTGGCGAGAGCGCCTCGATTCGTTCGCGGAGGCGGCGCTTAAAAAGTATCCGGATGTCGAGCGCATCGTCCTCCAGCCCATGGTCGGCGCGGTGGACGGCGCGTGCCCTGGCACGCGCTTGCGTTCGGTCGCTCAGCATGACGCGGTGAAGAGGGTGCTGCTCGAGGTGAGCAGTGAGCCATGGGCGATCGGCGCCTTCCCCGTCGTCGACTCCTGTGACGCCTTCCTGGACCAGCAGGGGTCGCTCTCGCCCGCCGCGCGAGGCGTCGTCGGTCGCGACATCGCCTCGTGTTACGCCCGATGAGCCTGGACCATCGGTCGTCTTTTCGAGGCGCATGGTTCACACCTCACCCCGTTCGCGGGTCTAACTGAGTGGCTCGGGTTCGAGACGTCGCGTATGCGCGCGGCGCGGACTCAGGGAGGTGTATATGTTCGAGGATGTGTTCGAGATCGATTCGCTCGGTGTATCCAGGGTGATCCTGGTCTCGACGTTCGCGCTGTGTCTGCCTTCGTGCTCCGCGGAAGCGCCCGCTGAGGCGCCTGAGGCCCCCGACGCAGGCGCTCGTGATGCGTCGGCCCCGCCCGACGCAGGTGAGGGCGCCCTCTCCAGCGAGGACGCCGGCGAGGACGCTCGCCACGATCTGGGCGCGCCGACGACGCCGTGCAGCGTGGAGACGCTCTCGAGCACCGCAGAGGTGAGCGTGATCGGTGAGCCCATTCGGTGTGGAGGGGACGCGTATGGTGAGGGCGCCGAGGTCGAGTGTTGGCACGTCAAGTTGGAGATGGGCGTGCCCCAGACCCCCGATCTGCCGACCGGCTCTCCAACGCTCGACGATGCCGTGGGGCCGACGCGCGTGGCCGTGACGCTGCGCGCGCCACGAGGGGTCGACTTGTGCGCGCGCCGTTGGATCTCGCTCGACTCTGGGGGGATGGGCCCCGGGTACGCCATCGGGTTCGGTCAGGTCGGGCCGGGAGAGTTCGAGCAGGGCGAGCCGATGGGAGACGACATGGTCCACGGGTACGCCGCGGACATGGGCTTCGTGACGATGGACATACACTGGCAGTGTGGCAGGGAGTGCAGAGGGACCGCGCTCGAGGGGTGGACGCCCGAGCTCGGCTGGGCCTCGTCGACGGGAGGGGGAGGCCTCACGGGGCTGTCTTCGCGGTCCAGGGCGCTCTACCAGTGGGCGAACGCGAACAATGGTGGGGAGCGGCTGTGCGCCCACTCGCAGTCGTCGGGGACGGGGCGGTTGACGTCGGTGCTGTCGCGCTATGGCGGCGAGGACCTCTTCCGCGCGGTCGTCTTCGACGGGGGGCCGACGATGAGCTACTCCCCATGGATCTGTGGGATCGACCAGGGGCCGATGGGCGCTCGCCCCTCGTGGTATGGCAGCGGAGGGACGCCTCAGAACAAGGCGCTCATGGACTGCATGTACTCCGACAGTGAGGTGTGGGCCGGGTGTGACTTCGACGCGTGCAGCGCGTCGCGTATCGACCCCGCGCTCGTGCGTGACAGCCCCTGGCTCTTCGGGACGGATCGGAACTGGGAGCGGACCTCGGTCGGTGTGGTCATGGGGGGTCGAGACTCGAGCAACGCCAGGCACCACTCCGCCTTGTGGTTGCAGGGGTGGTCCCCGTCCGGGTTGTCAGGGCTCGGCGCCCAGAGCCTCGTCGTACGTCAGGGATACTGTCGAGGTGTCGACGGGACGTATCGACCCGATCAGGACCAGCCCGAGATCCCGTGCAGCCTCTGGGACATGTCCACGATGCCGGCGGCCGACATCGACGGGACAGGCTACGATGAGCGCCTGCGTGGGGTGTCTCACAGCACCGCGTGGTCTTCGCTCGGTGTGGAGGTCCTGTCGGAGGTCATGGTCGGTGACGCCGCAACCGAGGGGCTGTGTGGTCCCGCGCTCCTGAACCGCTGACCATGAGGTGAGCCGCCCGTGTCGTCGAATCCACATCAGGGGCCCGCGTCGTTCTACGAGGCATGCGCGTTCACGATCCAGCGACGGGTGCGTACGTTCTACCAGGGCGCCGAGGCCGAAGATGTTTTCCAGGAGGTCGTGCTCAGGGGGCTCGAGCGGCTCGGGTCCTACCGGGGGCACGCGTCCTTGACGACATGGGCGTACGCGCTCACGACGAACTACTGCATCAACCGGCTGCGGAGAGACCATCGCCGCAGAGAGCTGCTCTGCCAGGTCGGCGCGAGGGCACACGCCGCCCCCGTGGCCTCCGCGAACTCCGCCGAGGCGTGGATCCAGCTCCAGCAGATGTGGCGAGCCCTCCCCGAAGACCTCCTGGAGCTCGGAATGTACTACCACGCAGAGGGGATGAACCAGTCTCAGATCGCCGAGCTGCTGGGCGTCTCTCGGCGCACGGTCATTCATCGCCTCAACAAACTCGGAGCGCTCGCGCGCGCGCTCGAGGAGCCCTCGTATGATTGAGACAGGAGCGGAGCGCCACCTCGACGAACTCCAGGCGCTGCGCCTGATCCACGACGACCTCGACGACACGTCCGCGCGCGCCTTGCGCGAGCACGTCGAGGTGTGTCCTCAGTGTGAGGAGTACCTCGCGCGCCTGCGCGCTGAGCGTGAGGAGTGGTCTAGTAGGCCCGTCCCTTCATGGTTGCCCACGTCGTCGCCACCCAGAAGGGCGGCGCGCGGGCGGTGGCGCGTCGCGATCCCCATCGCGGCGACGATCGCCGCGGTGGGGGCCTGGGCGGCTCGCGATCGACCCCCCGAGGCCCCCGCCCTGGAGTCGACCCGCGTCAAGGGCGCCGTCGACGCGCTCGTCTTCGAGGCTGTCTCTTATACACATCTCCGAGCCCACGAGACAGGCAGAAATCTC
>CAJXPN010000376.1 GCA_913058025.1 uncultured Myxococcales bacterium
GAGATTTCTGCCTGTCTCGTGGGCTCGGAGATGTGTATAAGAGACAGCGTCTGGCCCGAGAGGCCAGCCGCGAGCTCGAACGTGTGCCAGTCCGTGTCCGAGGTGGTGCCGTCGGTCGTGAGCTCGCCGTAGGCGACGAGCGGCGTACCGGCGGTGTAGGTCCCGAGGTCGGTCGCGGTGGTGGAGTCGCCGTTGGGCTCGACCTCGAGCGCGCCCTCTATGAGGTCGTTCTCGATGCGGTAGTCGACGGCGGTCGCCGAGGTCGTCGTGATCTCGAGGAAGTACGACGTCGCCGCGGCGAGCGTCGTCGTCGTCAGCGAGCAGTCCGTGCTCACGGTCTGCTCGGCGATCACCGTGGTGCCGTCCGAGTCGAGCAGGCGGCAGGTGTAGGTGGTGGCCGCGTCGAAGGCTGCGTCAGGGGTCACGGTCATACGCGCGAACGAGCCCGCGGGGATCGCGTTCGTGAGCTGGAACGTGAAGACGTCGACGTCACCCACGGTGACCTCGCCGAGGCCGTAGGTGCTCTCGATGTCGAGCGCGGAGGCGTTGGCCGTCGTCTCGTTGGGCTCCACCTCAAAGGAGGGAGGCGAGAGCGCGGACACGTCGAGCGTGTAGCCCGCGTCGAGGTCGTCCTCCTCCTCGGCGCCCACGCCCACGAGGTAGGTGCCGGCCATGAGGGGGATCTCGACGGTGTCCTCACCCTCGTACGAGGAGTCGAGGAACGCGTCGCCGGCGAAGACCTCCTCACCCGTGGTCGCGTCGAACACGAACACGTCGGTGAGGCCGCCGCCCGCGTTGAGCGCGTCGAGGGTCAGCAACGAGTTGTCGCTGAGCTCGTAGGTGAAGTACTCGCGGCGGAACTCATCGAGCGCGGTCGCCGAGGTCTTCTGGTCGGTCCCGCCCAGCGCCAGCGTCGTCGACGCCCCCGGCGTCGCGCTGCCGATGGTGAACGCGACGCCCGTGAGGCTGGAGGTCTCATCCTCGACACGCACCGTGTAGTTGCCGCCGTTGGGTGAGTAGAAGTACGCGGCGTAAGGGTCCCCGATGAACGAGCCCGTGTAGCCGTCGATGAGCTTGCCTTCGAAGACGACACCATTGGGACCGAACACGTCGACCAGCGCGGTCGCCGTAGTGTCCTGACGGATCTCGACGACCTGGTTGGGCTCGATCGTGAACGTGAAGAAGTGGTCGTTGTCGTTGAGCGTGACATCCGCGGCGGTCACCAGGGTGTCCGCGGCGATCGCGCCCAGCGCTTCGAGGTTCGTGGGAGCACCGATCGACACCTCGAAGGCGTCGTCGCGGCTGAAGAGCGACTGGTAGTCGAGCAACACCGCGACGTCGTCCCCAGGCAACGGGAACAGGACGCTGGCGTCTTCACCCGCTTCCGTGGACACGGTCGTCAGGTACGTGTAATTGCCCGCGCCGTCCCCCGTCATATAGTGGACGTAGATGTCATTGCTGACCCCTCCGCCGAGCACGTCGAACGACAGCTGCGCGAGGTCTCCGCTGCTGTTCTGGTCCAACACGAAGAAGTTGTCGGTCAGGTCCATGAACCCTCCCGTGAAGCCCGTGCCAGCGGCCTCCGGCGTCGGGAGCGCGACCTCCTCGATGGTGAGCGCGTACTCATCTTCAGCCGAGCCAACGGGCGCGCCTGACTGGAGCACGTTCTTGGGCACGACCTGGAGGTAGTAGTCACCTGCCTCCGCGAGGAACGCATAGCGCGCGCCGCCGAACGAGTAGGAGTTCGTCTGGAACGCGTACGACGACTCGGGGTCAGCGGCCACGAGCACCGCTGCCATGGGCATCGCGCCTGGCAACGGCTGCACCGTGAAGCGCACGAGCTGGCCGCCCGTCGACGTGAACTTGACCACGTCGACGTCCTGAACGTCAGGAGTGTCGGGGTCAGCGTCGTGATCGAAGGGCGCCTCGATCGTGCCCAACGCGAAGGACATGTTACGAACCGTTCGGTCCACAACGAGAACCTCAGACAACGAGGCGTTCGCTCGGGCCCCAGCCCTCCAACGTCAGCGGCGCGAACGCGCCGAGGTGGGCCTGGAGCGCCTGCGCCTGCGCCATGAGCTGGCGCGCCTCGGGCTGCTCGAGCGCGAGCATCACCCTCGCCCTCGCCTCGGCGGAGCTGGCGCGGCCCTCCGGGCTCTCCAGGTACGTCATCAGCATGATGCTGTGGTCGACCTGGCGGAGCGCCGCGCCGCGCTTGCCCGCGAGCAGCTCGAACCTGGCGAAGGAGCGATGGAGCTCGGCGCGCTCGACTGGCCACAGGCACCCCTCGAGCTTGCGCAAGCGCGACCTCATCTGCGAGAGGCGCGCGCGCGTCGAGCGCGCCTGCGCGCTCTCCAGCGTGACCTCGCGCTCGAGCTCCGCGGCGCACGACTGCGCGTGCACCATCCTCACCAACGCGTCGAACCTGGGCACCTCCATGAGCTGCTGCGCCCTCCCCTCCTCGAGCCAGACGTCCAGCGTCCCCATCGCGACCTCCGGGCGCCCAAGCGCGATGTCCAGGCGCGCGCGCCAGAGCACCGCGTGGAGCTCGAGCTCAGACGGCGCCGGGGAGTTCGCGCCGCGCGTGAGCACCTGCACGCGCCGCTCGGCCTCGGCGAGGTCCCCGTGCGTGAGCGCGAGCGCCACGCCAAGGTGCGCCGCCCTCATCCTCGAGAGGTGGGACGCGCGCCCCATCCGGTCGAGCGTCTCGAGCGCGGCCGTCGCCCCGACGCCGTTACCCCTGCGGTGCGCGAGCTCTCCCTGGAAGAGCACTCGGGTGGCGAGGAACTCGCCCCGCTGGACCTCGCGAAGAGTGCTCGCGCAGGCGTCGTACTGGCCCCTGTGGAACTCGAGCCGAGCGCGCGCGAGCCGAGCGCGCTCGGTCGCCTTCGTCGAGCCCGCCTCCAGCGACAGCGCGCGCTCGATGAGCAGCCCGGACTCGCGATCCGCGAGCTCGACGTCGTGCTCGACGAGCGCGTAGGCCCTGTGCGCGTACGCGCTAGCGAGCAGCCCTCGAGAGCGCGAGCGTTGCCCCAACGCCTCGAGCTGGCGGGCGAACTGGAGCGCGCGCGCGCTGTTGAGCTCGACCTGCGTGTCGAGCGCCGCGTCGTAGAACGCCGCGCGCAGCCTGTGCTCCGGGGAGGTGACCTCCTCCTCGTCCTCTCCGAAGCCCGCGAGCTTGGTCCCCGTGATCCTCATCAGCTTCGCGCGAAACCGCGCCACCAACCCGAGCAGCGAGCCCGACGTGTAGCGCTCTCCGAAGTAGCGGACCGCCTCCGAGAGCGCCGCGACGGCCTCCTCGTACTCGCCGGCGAGGTGCCACGCGCGCGCCTCGGCGACCTGGAGCTTCACGCGGCGATCCCCTGGCGCTCGCCCGGCCACCATCTGCTGGTACAGCGACGCCGCCCTCGCGTGGTGTCCCGCCATCCCCTCGAGCGAGGCCAGCTTCTCGACGTGCCGACGCCTCGAGGCGTCGTCCCAGTCCGTGCGCGCCTCGAGCACCCACTCCCCCACGCTCGCGGCCTTCGCGTACGCGAACCTCGAGGACGCGAGGTCCATCGCGCGGCCAGCGCGCTCCACCGCGCGGACCACGTCGCCGTGTCGCTGGTACGCCCAGAACCGCCGCGTCGCCGAGGTCTCGCCCACCCGCTCGTACGCGCGCGCCAGCGTCGCGAACATCCTCCGCTCACCCTCCTCACCCAGGTGCGTGAGCACGACCTCACGGCACAGCTCGTTCGAGACCCGGTACGCGGGAGTCTCGGAGTGTTCGGAGCGCACGCGCTTGGCCAACCTCAACGAACACAACCTCGAGAGCGACTGCTGAGACGCCGGCGCCGCGCGCCTTCGCCTCCTCGCTGCCCCCGAGAGCACGTCCAGCTTGACCGGTCCCGGCGACACCGCGAGGACGCCCAGCAGATGCTGGGCGTCCTCGTCGAGGCGCTCGACCCTCGGCGTCACGACCTGCTTGTACTGCGCGTCCGCCGAGGACGCGCGCGACAGCCCCTTGCAGACGCCGTCCACGTAAGCCTCCCTCTCCTGCTCGCCCTTCACGCGGCGCACGTCGAAGAGCAGCTCCTTGAGCACCAACGCGTTGCTGATCGGGTGCCGCTCGAGCGCGGGCGCGAGCGCGGCGAGTTCGGCGTCCCCGACGATCGCGCGCGACATCTCCACGGTGTCGGACACGGCCATCCCCGTGAGCGACCTGCGGCGCAGGCCCTCGACGCGCTCGAGCTTGCCGCTCTTTGTCGTCAGCACGATCGCACCATCGATCGGCTCCCTCCTCGGCGCGCTCAGCTCGTGGAGCAGCTCGAGCGAGTCCTCGTCGAGGTGCCACGCGTTGTCGAGCACGATGAGCAGCGGGCGCTCGCGCGAGACCCTCGCCAGGATCCCGGCGAGCGCGTCGAGCGCCTCCTCTCGGTTCACGGCGCCAGCCTCGAGCCCGTGCATCGAGAACGACGGGAACAGCGTGCCGGCGATGGGCCTCGCCGCCCGCAGCTCCTGGAGGAGCTCTCCGGACGCGCGCCGCAGCGTGTCGATCAGGCGCGAGACCACACGCCCCCACGCCTGGTAGACCTCGGGCTCGTCGGGGTAACACTCCGCCCGGAGCACCAACCACCCCCTCACCCCGAGCTCACGCGCCACGTGCCTGAGCGCCTGGCGCTTGCCCGAGCCCATCTCTCCCTCGAGCGCGAACCTCGCGAGCCCGGGCTCACGCCGCGCCGCCACCACCTCGTCCACGATGGCCTCGCTCGTCGAGGACCTCCCGGACATCGCCTCAGGCGCCTCCGGGACGTTCGAGGGGAGCATGGACTCCCTCACACGCGCCCGGCCGAGCGCCTCGAGGAGCTGCTGAGCGCTGCCCCGACGATGACCCCGAGGCGTGAGCATCGAGGCCACCATCTCCGCCCACTCGGAGCCGCAGCTGGGCGCGATCTCGAGCAACGTCCTCCCATCCGCGTCGTGGTAGCGGATCCCGCAGATCGCCTCGAAGACCACGCACCCGAGGCTGTAGATGTCACTCCACGGCCCCGGCGCCTCGCCAGCCTCGACCTCCGGCGCGCGGTACTCGAGCGCGCGACGGGAGCGTCTCGCCTGACGCCTCGCCAAGACCCCCCCTTCGACCTCCGGTGGGTCGAGGAGCCCCGGCAGCAAGGCCACGAGCCCATGCTCGGTCACGTGGCATCGGCCCTCGTCATCGATGACGAGGCAGCCGGGATGCAACGCACCGTGCGACCGCTTGTACCGGTGGAGAAACTCCAGCGCCGACAGCACGTCCTCGATCACCTCTCGGAGCACCCGGAGGCGCTCGGACAGGCCGACCTTTTCGACAGGCCCTCGCGACGAGAGCTCGGCGAAGATGTCGTCCACCTCGTGCGGGGCACCCTCTTCG
>CAJXPN010000377.1 GCA_913058025.1 uncultured Myxococcales bacterium
GGGGCGTGGGCGGTCGGCGGCATCGGCGGCCCCACGGGCCCACCGATACGGCTGGGCTGGGCGCCGACGGTCTCACCGGAGGTGCTCCGTGAGGAGATGACGCCGCTGCACGACTACCTCTCGCGCAAGACCGGCCGGCCCGTCGAGTTCGTCCTGTCCACGAGCTACGCCGACCTGTCGGACAAGCTCTTCAAGAAGGAGGTGGAGTTCGCGGTGCTCCCGCCGTTGCTCTACGTGCGCACGAAGGCTCGCCTGCCCGAGCTCGACCCGATCGCGCTCAAGGCGTTCGACGGCGCGGTCATGAGCGATGGGTTGCTGCTGGTGCGTCGTGATCAGGGTATCCGCCGCCTGGAGCAGCTCGAGGGGAAGCGGTTCTGCCTGACGGACAAGAACTCGACGACGGGCAACTTCCTGCCTCGGGCGTATCTGCGCAGCCGGGACCTCGACCCCACGACGTTCATGGGGGAGGTGCACTGGAGCGGGGATCACATCCAGGCGATCAAGGATCTGGTAGAAGGGACGTGCGACGCGGCCGCGACGTACTCGGGGGCGGTCCTCTCGGCGGATCGGCTCGGCGTGTCCGTGAGCCAGGTCCGCCAGCTCGCGGTCACAGGGTCGATCCCGCAGGACGTCGTGTGCGCGTCGGAGCACACGACCGAGGACGAGCGAGAGAAGATGCGCGCGGCGCTCCTCGCCTTCGACCCGATGAAGACCGTGGGGGAGCGTATGCTGGGCACGACCCAGCGTATCTCGGGGTTCTCCAGGGTCGAGGACGCGCTCTACGACGAGCTGCGAGAGGCGCTCGACGACTGACCGCTCGCGTGGTCCGGGTCGATGGGGTCGGGCCGGTCGCTCAGGCGAGGGTCTCGTCGTGTTGACGCTGTAGGGAGGGGATGTGGTGGCGGATGCGGGGGATGACGACGTCGACGAAGAGCTCGACGAGCCCGCCGTCGAGCTTGCCCGTGGACGCCTCTTCTCGGAGGATCGAGACCGCGCGCTCGACGGTCGCCGCCTTGCGGTAGGGGCGGTCGTTGGCGGTGAGCGCGTCGAAGATGTCCGCGATGGTCATCATGCGCACCTGGGTGGGGAGCTGCTCGGCGGTCAGGCCGTCGGGGTAGCCCGAGCCGTCGAGCTTCTCGTGATGCGCGCCCGCGATATAGGGGATGTTGCGCAGCTGCCCGCTCCAGGGGATCCGCTCGAGGTAGTCGCGGCTGTAGGCGGAGTGGCTGCGCATCTCGGCCCACTCGTCGTCGTTGAGGGTGCCTCGGCGGATGGAGAGGTTCTCGATCTCGGCGGCGTCGAGGTAGTCGTGCGTGTCGCCGGCGGCGTCGACGTAGGTGCGTGCGCCGAGGGCGCGCACGCGTGCGAGCGCGTCGTCGGCGAGGTAGCCCGCGCGCGAGGAGAGCGTGAGCCAGGCGAGGTCGGCGTCGAGGGCGTCGCAGAACGCGGCGTGCTCGAGGCGAGCGGCCTCGAACAGCTCGGGCGTCAGCGGCGCGGCGCCGCCGGTGTGGGAGAGGGCGAGCTGCTCGAGCTCCTGGGACCAGCGCAGGGACTTGATGGTCTGGAAGCGCTGCGCGATGAGGCTCATGTGCATGGGCGGGAGGCGAGCCTCCTTTCCTATGACGAACTCGCTGACGGCGATCTTGCCGAAGTCGTGGAGGAGCGTGGCGTAGCGAAGCTCGCGGAACTCGTCCTCGCTGAAGGAGACCGGTGCGTTGGGGCCCTCGGAGGCCTCGTGGGCGGCCTGCGCGAGCGCGAGCGTGTAGACGGTGACGCGCTCGGAGTGGCCCGCGGTGGTCGGGTCACGAGCCTCGATGGCGGTGACCGAGGCGTAGACGAAGCTCTCGAACATCTCGACGATGTTGTCCGAGAGGCTGGCGCGTTCGAGCGCGAAGGCCGCGAGCGAGGCGACCACGGAGAAGAGGTCGAGGTCTTTCTTGGAGAAGAGCGACCCCTGGCCGCGCGTGTCGGCCTCGATGACGCCGAGCAGCGAGCTCTGGCCGATGAGCGGGGCGCACAGGCAGGCGGTGATGCGCGCGTCGATGATGCTCTGGGTGAGCTGCTCGCCCATCGTGTCGCGCACGAACAGGACGGACTCGCGGGTCTCGACGACGCGCTTGAGGATGCTGCGCGAGATGATCGGCTCCTCGGAGTCCGACTGAGAGCCGGCCCGGCGGCGCGTCATGTGGGTGCGGGCCTGATCGAGCTGCTCGTTGTCGTCGAGCATGGTCATCGCGAAGAAGTTCGCGGCGGGGAACGCCTCGAAGATCGCGTCGACGATGAGGTCGAGGATGTCGTCGAGAGAGGTGAGCCCGTTGAGCTGGCTGGCGAGCTTGAAGAGGACGTTGAGGCGCTCGTCGTGGACCGAGATACGCTGTGTGATCGACGAGATGGGGCGGTGCGACGAGGTGATGAGCGTCTCGCGCATCCCCTTGATGTCGTCGAAGCCCTCGCCCGAGGATACGCCGCTGCGCTGGATGCGCCGCTCTCCGGTCAGGATGTGGACCCGGATCAGCGTGGTGCCGATCTGGATGTCCGAGCCCTCGGTGAGCTTGATGATCGAGGCATCTTCCCGGTCGTGCAGGTGGAACGAGACGTTGTCCACGCACACGAGCGAGCCGTGGCGGCTGCGGAGGTCTCGGTAGAAGACCTCGGCGCCCTTGATGAAGACCTCGCCGTGGAAGTTCGAGACGAAGCCGTCGGTGAGCTTGAACGTGTTGCCGCCGCCGCGACCGATCGTCGCGATCCCTTCGAAGGTTCGCTCGAGGCCCTTGTCCGGCCCGTTCAGGACCGTCAGCGCGGTGGTTACGGTGTCGTCGACCTGTGGCATCGGCTCAGTCGTATTCAGTCGTCGTGAATCATCGCCAGAAGTTAGCACGAGAGCGCGCGCTGCGTCACTCACTGAGTGCGCCTCGAGCCAGCGCGAAGAGCTTACGCGAGGCCGATGAGAGCGCCGCGTCGTCGAGCTCTCGCTCGAGGATCCAGCGGGCGTCGTCGCGCGCCGGTTCGGCGGCCTCGCCGACGTGCGCCGAGGTCACCGAGAACGTCATGAGGCGGTGCGAGAGGCGGTGCTCGAGCTGCCCGAGGGGCTCCGCTGGAAGCTCGACGGGGCGCCCGACGAGCGCCTCGAGGAGCCCCTCGAGCTCGCCCGGGGGCGCCGTCGGCGGCTCGAGCAGGCCGGCCCAGATCCCCTTGTCGGGGCGCTTGACGACGAGGACCGCGCGCTCGCCGTCGAGATCTCCGGAGACCACGCAGGACCGCAGCGCGACCTCCTTGGGCGGCTTGCGCACGCGCTTGCCCGGGTAGCGGGTGACGTCACCCTCGGCGAGCGCGGAGCAGTAGGGGCGCACCGGGCAGAGCAGGCAGCTCGGGCTCTTCGGCGTGCAGACCGTGGCGCCCAGCTCCATGAGCGACTGGTTGAAGGAGCCTGGGTCGGACGCGTCCACGAGCTCGGCGGCGATCGCCCAGAACGTCTTCTGGTTCTCACGACCCTTCGGGTCGCCGCCGACACCCCTCAACCTGGCGAAGACGCGCTCGACGTTCCCGTCGACCAGCGGCGCGGCCTCACCGAACGCGATCGATGCGATCGCGCCCGCTGTGTAGGGGCCCACGCCAGGGAGCGCGCGCAGCGCCGAGGCGGTCCCGGGGAGCTCGCCGTCGAGCTTCTCAACGACGTACTTCGCGCCCTCGTGGAGGAGGCGAGCGCGCCGGTAGTAGCCCAGGCCGGACCACTGCTCGAGGACCTGCTCGAGCTCGGCCTCGGCGAGCGCGGTGACGTCGGGGAAGCGGGCCATCCAGCGGACGTAGTAGTCGCGGACGGTGGCGACCTGGGTCTGCTGGAGCATGATCTCGGAGACCCAGGTCCCGTAGGCGGGGACGTCGTCGCCTCGCCAGGGGAGGTCGCGGCGGTGGCGCGCGTACCAGGTCAGGAGGGACTCGCGCAGCTCCTCGCGCTCTTCGGGCGAGAAGGTGTGGGGCTCGGTCTCGGACATGTCGAGGTCCTGGGGGCGGAGGGGAGGCTTCGGCGCGTGTTTGATGCGTCGACCTCAGCCGCAGGAGCTCTCACAGGAGAGCTCGGCGCACCCGTCGTCTCCGACCGCGCCGGCGCACGAGGTCGTGCCGCCCTCGCAGTCCAGCGTCGGGCACGCGACGCAGGCCCCCGAGGCGTCGACGCCCGCGCCATCGGGGCACCTGCGTGAGCACGTGAGCGTGGTCTCGTCGAAGCGCTCGTAAAGTTCGCACGTGGAGGTGTCGTTGCACTGCGCCACGGGGCAGGCGGTCTCTTCGTCGGAGACGATGGAGAAGCCGAAGCGGCAGTCTGGCTCGTCGACCACAGCGCACGCGGTACAGAGCTGGCTGACGTCGTCGAAGAACTCGTCGCCGTTGCAGTCTTCGGGGCGGTCGGTGGGCTCGCCGCACGCGGCGAGCATGGTCGAGAGGGCGAGCGCGAGGGTGATGCGGCCGGTTCGGTGCGTCAAAACGATCGCTCCTTGATGGGTTTCGATGTTTTCAAGATCTCTGAGGCTTTGCGCGCGTTGATACGTGCTCAGGATCGTGAGTCGAGCGTGCCCGTGGTCGTCGCGCGAGGAGACGGTCAGGGGCGCATGGAGCGGTACCAGAGTCCAGACGCGGCAGGCAAGCGGGCGGTCCATGTGAGGCGTACGTCCGAGCCATCTTGTTGATGGCAACTGTGGGATGATGTAGCCTGCTTGCCGTTGTTTCGTCGCGCTATTCTTGGCCTCGCCGGGCATGACCATAGGCCCGCACGATTCCTTTTGTTTCGAGTATGATTGATGAGCCAAGACCATTTCATGGGCGTCGTCCTGGAGGGGAAGTACCGCCTCGATCGCAAGATCGGAGAGGGCGGTATGGGGGCGGTGTACCTCGGCGTGCAGCTCATGGTGGATCGTCCCGTCGCGATCAAGCTGCTGCACGCGGGGCTGAGCGCCCATGAGCGCGTCAAGAAGCGGTTCGAGGTCGAGGCCAAGGCGATCGGCAGGCTCAGCCACCCCAACGTGATCACGCTCTACGACTTCGGCCACTCGCGCGAGATCGACGCGTTCTACATGGTCATGGAGTTCCTCGACGGCGAGGCGATGCACAAACGCGTGGTCCACGGCGTGGCCGCCGAGGAGGCGATCCGGATCACCAGGCAGATCTCCGCGGCGCTCGACCACGCCCACCACCTCAAGATCCTGCACCGGGACCTCAAGCCCGAGAACATCATCATCGTCCGGATGACCGACGGGTCCGATCTCGTGAAGGTGCTCGACTTCGGCATCGCGAGGATCTTCAAGGACGACGACGACGAGACCTGTCTCTTATACACATCTCCGAGCCCACGAGACAGGCAGAAATCTCG
>CAJXPN010000378.1 GCA_913058025.1 uncultured Myxococcales bacterium
GAGATTTCTGCCTGTCTCGTGGGCTCGGAGATGTGTATAAGAGACAGGCTCCGAGAGGGTCGCGTGGCGATGTGCGTCGTGTGGGTGGTCGAGCCGCACGAGCGTGCCGGCGGTGCTCACGATGAACGTGGACCCGTCGCGCATCCACTCGACGCGCCTGGCGCTCCCGCTCCACGCCTCCAGCGGGAGGAACGCGCGAGCTTTGAGGGAGTCGCCCTCGAGGTCGAAGCGGGGGAGCGCGACGCCCTCGGGGGAGAGCGCGTTGACCGCGACGAAGCCGCCGTCGGGGAGCGCGGTGACCGACTTCATGACGTCGAGGCCGAAGACGCCGGGCGCGGTGCGTGCGCCGCCGCGCGGGGTCACGTGGTGGAGCATCGCGCCGGCCGAGGTCATGGCGAGGTGGCGGGCGTCGTGGGACCAGGCGAGGTCGGTGAAGCCGTAGTCCGAGCGGTAGCGTCGGGTGACCTCTGGCGAGGGGACGTCCCAGAGCTCGAGCCCTGTCGCGGTGAGGACCTGAAGCGCGCCCTCGGAGGTGGGCCGGACGTCGAGGGTGGAGGCCTCGAAGCTGGCGGTCCAGTCGCCCTGGGTGGTGTCGAGGACGCGCCACGCGCCGTCCCACTCGCGCAGCAGCAGCGAGGTCGAGCCCGGGATGGGCGCCATGCTGCGCAAGGGGGCGCCGAGCCGGACGCGGCGGTCGTCGCCGCCGACGGGCCACGCGAGGCCGTCGCTGGTGGCGATCCAGCGCTCCTGACCGCTGGCGACCCTGGCGTAGTAGTGCGCGTGCCCGAGGTTTCCGTCGTAGAGGGACTCGACGCGCCCGCTCGCCTCGAGCCAGACGTGCCCGCTCGAGCACAGCGTGACCCGCTCTCCGGCGTCCTCGTGCGCGTGCACGACCTCGCCGGGGCAAGGCGTGGGGTCGCCCGAGGCGACCCAGGCGCGCGTGTCTTGGGTGAGCAGGAGCGCGTCGAGCGGCGACGCGAACCTGGGGAAGCCCGAGGTGAGCGTGGTGACGGCGCCCGAGGTCAGGTCGATCGAGAAGACGCCGTCGAGGTTGGCGCGCGCGACGAGCGCGGTCGGGCTGATGCGTATGTCCTTGATGTGGTTGTTGTTAGGGTCCTCTCCGAGCCGCGTGGCGAGGTCGACGCGCCAGGCGAGTTCGAGGTCGCGCCACGCCTCGAACGAGGTCGGCGAGGTCTCGCAGAGGAGGAGCGACGGTGAGTCGGTGAGGATGAGCCGGCCGGAGCAAGGAGGCAGCGCGCGGAGGTCGCGGCGCAGGGGGCGCGGGACGAGCTCGAGGCTCATGCGCAGGCCGCGTGCCTCGGGGCTGTCGGTGAGCGGCGTGGCGAGCGCGAGCTGAGCCCGGGCCTCGAGGATGTCGCCGGAGTCGAGCGCGGCGCGGGCTGCGTCGAGGTGTTTGGTGAGTGACATGGTTCGGTCCTCATGTGGTTGGAGATGGTGACGTGTCACAGACGGCACGCTCGCCGATTGGGCAGAAAGTCTCAATGGACAAAGGTAGGAAGAGACTGCTGGGCAACATTTGCCCAGCAGAGGGCGGTTTTTGCCTGGCTTCTGCCAGGTGTTCTTAACCCATGAGTGCTTTGAAAACAAAGGGTTACGCCTTGGCACGGTGTTGGCAGACAGGCAGTCGGAGTGAACACAACGACGAACCTCCGATGGGCAGACACCTCATGATGAACACGACGGCCGCGACCGAGACCAAGAACCATGCGAACCGCGACGAGAGCGTGATGAAGCACATGGGCGCGGTGGAGAGCGTGGCCAGGAGCGTGATGAGGAGGCTCCCGTTGGATCAGGGTCAAATCGAGTACGCGGACCTGGTGAGCGTGGGGATGTTGGGGCTGCTGCATGCGTTCGATCGTCACGACGAGGGGATGGAGCGGTTCGACGCGTTGGTCGAGGCGCGCGTGCGTTGGGCGATGTTGGATGAGCTGCGGCGGCGCGACTTCTTCCCTCGCCGGCTCAGGTCGAAGGCGAAGATGCTCAAGAGGACGGAGCAGGCGCTCAAGAAGCGGCGCGGCCGTGACGCGACGGCCGAGGAGCTGGCTGGGGAGTTGGGCATGAGCATGGAGGAGCTGCACCAGCTTCGTTCGAGCGTGACGCCGTATTCGTTCGTGGACAACGAGACGCTGTTCGACGCGTTGAGGAGCAACGAGAAGACGGCGCTTCAGTGTCAGGTCGAGAGGGAGCGCCGCGAGGCATTGCTCGAGGCGATGGGGAGCTTGACCGAACGCGAGCAGATCGTGCTGGAGCTCAGGTTCGTGAAGGGGATCGGCCAGCGCCAGATCGCGGAGGTGTTCGAACTCACCGAAGGTCGTATCTCTCAGATCAAGTCGAAGGCGCTTGGGAAGCTCAAGATCAAGCTGGCTGATTGGGCCAACACGCTCGATTGAGACGCATATGTTTTTTCACATTGATGATTCATATGTCATGAGTGGCTCGAGTGTTCACGTGGAGCCGGCTGTGAACACGTAGCGCTCCCTTCGTGTACGACAATCAGCAAGGTCCGTGGATGAACGTCATGTCTATTTGGACATGACGTTCACTCGTTTTGGAGGTTGGGCGTTGTTCGAGGCCCTGGGTTGGGTTGATATGAAGTGAGGTGCGAGCTTCGGATCGAGGCTCCTTTGGTGTGTTCATGAAGATCGGGTGAGTCATGGGTTGGAAGATGGGTGTCGTGGTGTCGTGCTTGGTGTCGTGTGTGATCGGCTGTGACAAGGAAGTGAAGACGGACGAGGCGCCCATGGAGACGGCGAGCATCGAGTCAAAGGGTGCGCCCGAGGACGCGCCAGCCGAGGCTCTCAAGGCGTCGCCGAAGGAGGAGGCGCCGAAGGCCGCCAAGATCCAGGGAGAGTGCGTGAAGGACGTGAAGGCCGACGCGGTCGCGCGCCTCACGAATAAGCTCACCGACGTCATGGAGTCCGATGAGATAGAGGCGAGCGTCCAGGTGCGCGACTTCGCGGATCTGGATGGAGACGGTGCCTCTGAGATGGAGGCGACGGTCTTCCCGTACGCGTCCAACATGGAGGTGGTGCTGTACCTGTCGAACCAGGGCTGCGCGGTCTATGCTGGGGACTTCCTCGCGTCCTCGATCGAGGCGAGCTCGGAGAAGTCCGAGCCTGGAGCGATCAAGAGAGTGAGGACGTGGACGAAGGGGGGCTGCGCGGGGCTCGAAGGTGACTTCGAGACCTACGCGTTCGACGGCGCGAAGAAGATGTTCGTGGGCGCTGAGACGATCAGTTGTTCGTGCGATCTGACCAAGGATCGCCCGAAAGAGTGCCCGACCCCTTGAACGATCATGAGGAGGTGCGTGTGGAGGACAGAGAGATGGAGCCTGGTGGGTTCGTGCTCACGGCGGTGATGCGCAAGGAGGCGGGCGCCAGGATGGCGAAGTCGCGCCAGCGCATGTCGTCGGGGTCGAAGCGTCAGTGCGCGAAGATGGCGAAGTTGAGCCGCTACAAGGTGCACTCGGCGTACACGAACGCGCTATGGCGGGGCGGCCACCCTGCGATCGCGGCGCTCGTGCTGGAGACGGGGAGCGGGCGCTACGCGTTGGCGCACGCGCTCGTGGATCTTGCGTGCCTGGGCGCCAAGGACGCGTACACGTTCACGAGCCTGACGGCGGACGAGGTCGCGAAGCACCTGGAGTTCATGGCAGCGAGCGCGGGTGAGATGGAGCCGACCTCTCCGGCGCTCACTGCGGCGCTGATTCAAGAGGGGGTGGTGTTGAGGTTGGCGCTCGGGTTGCCGCTGCACGATGACTTGCACCCGGTGCTCGCGCTGATTCGTGGCGTGGACCACTCGGCGTACGTGGGCGAGGTGCCGATGGGCATGGGCGGGAAGCTCGTGCTGGTGCCAGGCCCCAACGACGACGGCCCGAAGCTCCTCGAGAAGCTCCAGGCCGTCGTGGGCGTGGACGGGGTCGACCTCGTCGAGGTCGACGACCAGGTCTAGGGACGAGTGGCCGTGCTCGCCAGGGCGCTCAGAGGTTGTCGCTCTGGCAGTCGATGGCGGCGTCGAACTGTGCGCTACAGTCTTCGACCTTGAGCAAGGGCGGGGTGCCTTCGAAGGAGCCACAGCGGAACTTGTCGGCGGTCGCGTCGATGCGGCACTGGTCGTAGGCCACGATCAGGTCCATACAGGCCCTGGGCTCGTCGCAGTCGGAGGTGCAGCTCGCGACGTTCACCTCGAACGTCTCCCCGAGGCCGGAGTCGTCCTTGTCACACCTGAGCTCCTTGTTGACCGCGTCCAGGTGGTTGCAGAGCTCCGCGCAGAATCCAGCGGGCGGAGCCGTCGGGGTGCTTTCGGCCGGCTCGGGCTCGCCGCAGCCCCAGGTCAGGGTGACGCACGCGAACAGGCACAGGGAGGACAGGCGCAAGTAACGAGCAGTAGACATGGGCAGTTCTCGCCGTGGGGGTATGCTTGAAGGGGTCGTGTATGCGCCGATCGTTTCATGCCCGAAGAGTAGCGGTCAAGACGCGCATGAGGCTTTCGTCACTTCGCGAAGACGACGGCGCGGCGGTCGCCCGGGGTGTTCGCGCCGGGGTTGGGCAGGTGCGAGTAGGTGCGGCGGTCACCGCCGAGTTCGACCGAGAGGTTCGTCTGGAGGAGGTAGGGTTCGCCAGCGGTGACGAACCCGCGGCTCACGGCCTCGACGTCGACGGGGATCTCCCAGAGACCGTCGAGTGCGTAGGGGAGCCAGGCGGCCTGAGCCTCGATGTCGCCGATGTCGGGGATGTAGATGTAGCCGCCGCCGGTGGCGCACGCGATGCGGGCGTAGTCGTCGACGGGGCCGATGCGTCCGTCCTCACCGTATTCGGGGACGCAGAACAGGTTCGCGGCGTTGGCGAGCGCCGGGACGTCGTTGGTCGATCCAGGCTGCGAGCCGTACTGGGTGACGGCGCGGCAGGACTCGAAGTTCTTGCAGTCGCAATCGGCCTCGGAGGCGAAGCCGGCGCCCTGGATCTCGACGTACTCGGGGTCGTCGGGGAACAGGTCGATCTGATCGCCGGTCGAGGTGTTGGTGCCCGTGGTCTGGACGGGGGTGTCGACGTGGACGATGAAGACGCGCGCGGCGATGGCGTTGGCCGCGGCGATGACGCGGTCGGCGTCGAAGTCGGGGAGGCGCAAGCCGTCGGGGCCGTCGACGATCACGGTGAGGATCTTCTCGGCGTCGGCGAACTCGGGTTTGGCGTAGCCATTGGTCGACCCGAGGACGGTGACCATGGACTCGAAGATCGCGGCCTGGGCGGCGTCGCCCTCGTTGCCGTCGACGGAGTTGATGGCGGCGACGGCGCGCCCGTTCGAGCTCACGAACTCGGTGTCGTCGG
>CAJXPN010000379.1 GCA_913058025.1 uncultured Myxococcales bacterium
CTCCTCCAGGACCTCGAGGAGCGTGGCCTTCCCGCGCTGGCTCCACGCCTCGATGTCCTGGACGAACGCGTCGTCGTCGGCGATCACGTCGAGCCTGGCGCCCGGCTCGAGCTTACGCACGGCGCGCGCGGTCTTCATGATCGGCTCGGGGCAGCGCATGCCGCGGCAGTCGATGACCTCGACGCGCAGGTCCTCGAGCACCGCCGGAGCAGACGCGGGGCGGACGGTCTGGGCGAGCGAGGGCCGCGGCGTCGCCGGCTTGGACCTGACGTCACCGACCGACAGCATCGCCTCGTAGCCGCCCTCGCTGGAGGTCACGCCCTCGAGCGTGACGCCCGCGGAGCGGCACCACTGCTCGATGTCACTGGGGAAGGCGTCGTCATCCGCGAGGACGCGGACGCGGCCCCCGGAGGCCGACTTCTTGAGCGAGCGGACCTCGCGGGCGGTCTTGAGGATGGGCTCGGGGCAGCGCATGCCGCGCCAGTCGAGCTGGAGGGTTTCGATGGTCATGTCGTGGCTCCATGGAAGCTGTGCTTCGGGTATCAATTGCTGTGCTGGCGCAACACCTTGAGTTCATTGAAGAGGCTCTTGTACTCTCCCTCGATCTCACCGATGAGCTCCATGCCGCGCGTGGCGTAGCGGTTGCGCGAGAGCTCGCAGAGCTCGCGCGCGAGCATCAGCATACGCTCGGCCCCGATCGAGGACGCGCGCGCGCTGAGCTCGCCGCCGACCTTGAGCAGGCCCTTGGGGTCCTCGTAGTCGAGGCACTCCTCGAGCTCGAGGAGCAGCTCGGGCAGCTCGCCGATGAACTCGTCGAGCAGGTCCTTGGTGAAGACCGAGTCCTCCTCGAGCGAGCGCATGAGCATGTCGCTGTCGATCCGGTTCCACTGCCCCGACGTGTTGGTGCGCGCGAGGCCCTCGAGCGCGTCGCGCATCGCGAACACCTGGGTGGGGAGCACCCAGCTGTCCCGGACCCCCATGTTCTCGAGCGTGCCGCTGGACGGGCGGATGTTGCCGTAGCCGTAGACGGTGAAGGGCGCGAGCAGCTTCTCGCGCTCGAAGAGCAGCGAGAGGAGGTGGGTGCGCATGCTCGAGTCGCTGTGTGATGGGAGCGGCGAGAGGACGACGTCGAAGCTCGAGAGCGCGCCGAGCTTCTCGCTCCACCGATCGATGGAGCAGCGCACGACCTCGAAGCCGCGCGTGGGGAGCGCGCGCCCGAGCTCCATGAGTTGGTGATCGGGGTGCTCGATCACCAGCATCCGCAGCGGCTTGGCCGGCGCGTAGTTCGGGTTGGTGGGCGGCCTGAGCGCGAGCAGCTCGGCGCTGCCGCGGTCGATCCGGGCCTCGAAGGCGAAGTAGTCAGTGAGGTCGGCGGCGGTCGCGCGGCGGCCAGGGTCGGGGTCGAGCGCGCGCTGGATGAGGCCGCGGATGCCGCGGCTGAGGTGGTTGAGGCTCGGGCTGAGCTCGGGGGGGCCTGTCATCGAGGAGAGGTGCTTGAAGATCTCGAACTGGTTGGCCTCGAGCGGCATGAACAGCTCACCCGAGCCGGCCCACCACATCAGCAGCCCGAGCGAGAAGACGTCCACGGCGGGGGTCGTCTCACCGCGGAGCATCTCGGGGGCCATGAAGTGCGGGGTGCCGATGGGGCCGGCGGTCTGGAGGCCGCTGCCGTCGAGCTGCGAGATGCCGAAGTCGAGGAGCTTTGGCTCGAGCCGCCCGCTGGGCGAGCGTGAGACCATGATGTTCTTGGAGGAGACGTCGCGGTGGACGATCCCGACCTCGTGGAGCGCGGCGAGGGCGCCCGCGAGCTTGGAGAACACCGAGACGAAGAGCGCCTCGTCGAGCGGCGCGTACGAGCGCAGGAGCTCATCGAGCGTGTCGCCCTCGACGTACTCCATCGCCAGCGCCGGGGCGCCGTCGACGTGACCAGACGTGTAGATCGTGACCACGTTCGGGTGGGTGCACCTGGAAGACGCGCGGACCTCGACCTCGAAGCGGCTGCGGATCAGATCGGCGTGCTGCCCGCTGAGCAGATGGTCACGCGCGATCTTGACGACGGCGTCTCGATCCATCCCGACCTGGCGCGCCCTGTACGCCGTCGCGTAGGCGCCCTCCCCCAACTTCTCGACCAGCTCGAAGTTGCCCAGGACCATCTGCCCAGGGCGCACGCCGCCTCCGCGCGCTCCGCGATCTTCGTTGTGAATCACGCCGTTCAGCGTGACGGGGTTCTTTGTCATGGTTCTCTTCCTCAGTCGTACGCGACCAGGGGGCCGGGGACGAACGTCGCAGCTTTGGTCATATTGATTACGAGAGGCGCTGGTCGGGCGCGGTGCAGAGAATGAGGTGGGGCCTCTACGCGCACTGCAGACATAGAGTGCGACGGAAACGATTGGTTACATTAATACTGCAACTTTCTACAAACACGAACTACATGAGGAGACGCTTCGTGCGAACTCCACATGAGCTACATACACTTACCTACACTGAAGTGCCCGAGCGACGAGGCCAAGCACCCAGGCCAGGAAGGAGCACCCATGGACCCCTACGACGACGCCTTCGCCAGCGCGATCCGAGACCTCCTGGCGTCGGAGGGATCGCTCGACGATTTGATCGCGCTCTGCGCTCGCGCGTAGCTCCGCACCACGAAGCTCCGCCCACTTCATCGCCAACCTCAAGCGAGCGCTCGACGTCCACCCGATGGACGTCACCCGCCTTCGGCGGCCTGGACATATACGGCACCGACCACGGCGTGACGGTCGAGCACATGCGCCCCGAGTTCGATCGTCTCGTGCCGAGTTGGCGCTCCGAACGCCTACAACCCCCTACGCAAGCAAGCGCCGAAGCTCAAGACAGCCCCGAAAGCTCTACACATGACAGTTAGCCGTCATGAATAGCGATGACACTCATCCAAAAACACATGAGTGACCTGTAGGACAACCATGTCGCGTCACTCTTGCCCGATCCCATCGCGACGCCTGGGACACCACGCCATCGCCCTCGGCTCGAAATGGTGCGGCGCACAACGCGGCATTCGACACGCAGGGACCCCTGCGTGTACGCCCGTACACGCCCTTCTCGGCCTCGCACGAAACATGTCCGGGAGTGTCAAAGCGGTGAGGGGCGTCCTCGAGCGATCACGTTGGGCGCAGACATCGCGCCGGGCGGGTGCGTCGACGGAGGTGGTACCGCGGGTCGTGAACGCGGGCTCGAGCGCTGCGAGAGGCGCGCGAGCTGCTCACGCAGGCGCGAACGTGGCGTGCTCACGAGGGGGGCGAGCCGAATCATCTCGATGCGCGCCGTCCGCGAGTCGACGAGGCGCTCGCGATCCACCAGCGGAGACACCGTCAGGTAGGCTCGACGCACGAACGAGAGGGTCCAGGGAGGCGAGCTCGCCTCCCTGGACTTCCCGATCGTCGCGAGCGATCAGTTGCCGGGTATGTCGATCGTACCTGTCGCCTCGAGCGCCAAGACTGTCCCGACCGCCGTGACCAGGGTGCCGGCGATCGCCCCCATCGCGAGCTTTTCGTTCCGGGTGAAGAGCGCCGAGCTGGTACTCGTGGTCGAACCGCCGGAGCGTGACGAGGGGAAGTCGACGAGCTGTGCCACGTTCCGCTGCGGCGCCACAGGCGCGCGCTGTGGTGCCGCAGGCGCGAGCCGTGGCGGCGCGACAGGCACGTTCCTGGCTGCGTTCGCGCCCGCGCCTCCACGGTTGTTCGCGTTCACCGCGTTGTTCCTCTGATTGAGGGAGTTGACGACCGTGGACTGGAACCTGCCCTTCTGCTGAAGTTGATACGAGGTCAGGCTCTTGTTGTGGCGTTCCTTCGATGACATCCCCGGCGCCAACCTGAAGCGACCGCTGTCTGGCCTGTTGAAGCTGACGCTGCTCCCGTAGCTGCTGATGGAGCCTCTGCTTCCACCTCCACCTCCGCCTCGGGGCAACCTCATCGCCACGGCGCGTTGGATCTTCTTGGAGCCGCGCGAGTGCTTCGAGCCGTTGAGCCCGAGCGGATCGATGGTGTTGGAGAAGTTGTTGGCGACGTAGGCGTAGCCGGTGGTGGCCTCTCCGAAGGAGTCGAGCTGCGCGGCGCTCAAGGCCATGAAGAGGGGGTCGAAGGAGGCCCAGCGGCCGACCTTGGGATCGAGGTGGCGGAAGAGGAAGCGGATGAGCCCGGAGTCCATGTGCTCCTGGCCGGTGAAGCCGTAGCGGTCGACGTGGCCTCGATCCCAGCGGACCAAGCCGTTGGGGTAGAAGGCGCGCTGGCCGCGGGCCTCACCGCGCGCGTCGGTGGCCAGCGTGAGCGAGCCGAGGTGGTCGTGGTGGAGGAAGGAGACCTCGTCCTCGAGCTCGGCGAGCATGCGCGCGGCCGAGGCGCCCAGGATGCGGGCGGGGGCGGCGGCCTGGGTGAGCCCGGCGGCGGCCTCGGCGCCGCCCACCGTGAGCGCGGCGAACGCGTCGGCGGCGTTGATCTCCTGATCGTCGATGAGATCCGGGTACACCTTCGTCATCAACGACGTCGACCGCTTGAGCGCGACGCGGGTGCCGTTGAGTCGGTAGTAGGTCTGCGAGACGCCGTCACGAAGCTCGAAGGAGTGCAGCCCGTAGAGGCCGACCTCGTCGTGGGCCACGACGGCGACCTGCTGAGGCCCCTCGGAGTAGAGGTAGGTCGCCTGGCGGCCTTCTCTGGAGACCGAGGCCACGCGCATCTGGTGGTCCCACTCCATCATGCTCGCGCCGCGCTTGGTCATCTGACCGGCGGCGTCGTGGGCGTAGTCGAGCTCGCCCGCGCTCGCGACTGTGTTGGGCCGCTGGGCTTGGTAGCCGATCGCGCCCACGTGGGAGGGGCTCGCGCCCCCGAGCGAGGAGGTGATCGTGGTGGTGTTGTCGAGCAGGTCGAAGCCATACCTCAGGCCCTCGGCCTGTCCGTCGGAGCCGAAGAGCTGGGCGCCGGTGAGGCGGTACCAGGCGTCGTAGGTCAGCGTGTGGGTCGCGTCCGGCACGTCGGTGCGACCCGAGGTGTCCGCGATGCCCGAGATGTGGCCCTGGCGGTCGCGGGCGTACGCCAGCGCCTCGAGCGCGTCACCGGTCGAGTTGGAGTGGGTGAGCGTGGCCGGGCGCATCATGGCGTCGAAGGTCATCGCCGTGGTCGCGCCGTTGGCGTAGTCCATCCCGGTGAGCATGCTGCGGGTGTCGTAGCGGACCTCATCGAGGATGCCCGCGATGGAGACCACGCGTCCGGCGGCGTCGCGCGCAGTGGACTCGGTGGAGCCGTCGGGGAAGGTGCGAAGCGTGGGCTCGTTGAGGTTGTTGAACTGTCTCTTATACACATCTGACGCTGCCGAC
>CAJXPN010000380.1 GCA_913058025.1 uncultured Myxococcales bacterium
CGAGATTTCTGCCTGTCTCGTGGGCTCGGAGATGTGTATAAGAGACAGGCTCCGACGCGAACGCCCGCAGCGTCCCCACGGGGAACCCGCGGCGCCCCAGCGTGTCGAGCATCTCTCGCCCGACCGCGCCCGTCGCGCCCACCACGGCCACCGAATACAGATCCTTGCGCTCCAGCCTCATCCATCCCTCTCACGGTCACGTCTCTGCGAGGCGACGCTCGCCCGCGGCATGACACGCCGCCGACCTCGTCTTCGAGGCCAACGGAGCCGCCGGAGCCTTGTATTCCGTTACCCCTCACAATGCAACGGGCGGCCCCTCGTGGGGCCGCCCGCCACGCGCCACGCCGCGGCGCCGGAGCAAACGGGCAGGCGCGGACGCAGGGTTTCCAGAGGGTGCGCGGCCGGGTTCGGCCGCGCACGAGCCCAAAAAACGATTGACGCTCGGAGTTACGGAGCTACTCTGGCGTCGTCCCCCTTCAGGATGGTTCATGTCAAAAATGTTACGCTTCCCCGAGCTCGCGCTGGGCAGCCTCGAGCAAGACGTCCTGGAGGTGTTGTGGCGGGAAGGCCCGCTGGCTCCCAAGGCCGTCCATCAACAGGTCGCCCCCGGTAGCCGCATCACGGTGAACACCGTCTCGTCTGCGCTCAAGCGGCTCTACGAGAAGGGCCTGCTCTCGCGTGAGAAGGTCAGCCACTCGTATGTGTACGCCGCGGCGGTGGCGCGCGGGGAGCTGCAGCGGCAGCTCATAGGGGCGATCGCGTCGAGGTTCTCCGACGAGGACAGCTCGGGGTTGCTCGCGGCGTTCGTCGACGTCGCCCAGGCGGAGGGTGAGGAGACGCTGCGTGCGCTCGAGGCGTTGATCGCGGCGCGCCTCTCGGGGGGTGACGAGTGATCGGGTTGCTCGAGCTGACGCTGCTCTCGGGGTCGCTCATCGCCCTCGTCGCGTGGGCGTGCACGGTGCTACGTGTCGGCGCCTCGCTCAACGCATCCGCCCGGCCAAACGTCCGCTCCGCCAGGGCCAGGGCCTGGCTTTACGCGCCGCTCTGGGTCCCCGCGACGGTCGTCTTCGCGGCGACCCTGTCGGGGCTCACCGACGCGCTGCTCGGTCGCGGTGATCATTGCCATGTGGGCGGCGGCGTGCACCACCACCTGTGCGTGCTGCACCCGCCAGCGATCACGAACCACCCCCTGGCCTGGTTCATCATCGCGGCCACGCTGACACCGGCCGCCTGGGTCGTCGCGCGAGCGGCGCTGCGCGCCCATGAGCGATGGCGCCTCTCGCGCGCGCTCATCCGCTCCAGCCGACCGTCCGAGCTCGGCGGTGACGTCCGGCTGCTCGAGCAGGACGAGCCCGTCGCGCTAACGGTTGGTGTCTTCCGCCCGGTGGTCCTCCTGAGCACCGGGCTCATCGACATGGTCTCGGCGCGGACGCTGCGGATCGTACTCACGCACGAGCGCGCTCACGTGCGCCGCCGCGACACGACGTGGGCGCTGCTCGACCAGGTCACCGCGGCGCTGCTCCCGCGACCCATCCGGGGCGCGCTCCTGGGAGACCTGGTGCTCGCGCGCGAGCGAGCCTGTGACGCCGTGGCGGCGTCGGCAGAGGGCGACGTGCACGTCGCCGCAGCGTTGGTCCAGGTCGCCCGCATGGGCCTCTCGGAGCCTGCGTGCGGCGTCTCGATAGGCGCGTCGTCGATCGAAGCGCGCGTGCTCCATCTGCTCGAAGGACCTGCCCGCGGTTCGTCCTGGCCGGGCTGGCCGATGGCCTGCGTCCTGGCGCTCGCCGTGGCAGGCGTCGGGCCGGCCCACGCGTGGATCGAGCAGGCCATCGCGCTCCTGATACACTGAACCGAGGTGAACCCTTGCACTCCCCATCGTCGAATACAGCCACCGCAAAAAGTCCGATGGACCATCGCACTTGTGTGGCCCTCGTGAGCCTCCTGGCGGTCGTACTCGCGCCGATGTCGGCGCGCGCCCAGTCCGACGTGACCACCGACGACGCGATCCGTCGCGCGCTCGAACGCCCGGAGGCCGCGCGACGGCTCGAGGCGCGCCTGGAGACCTCGCGCGCTCGCCTCGAGCGCCTGCGCGCCCAACGCGACGACTTACGCAGCGAACTCACGCTCCGCACCCGCGAGGCCGACCGCCAGACACGCGCCGAGCGAACTCGCCTGGACGCCGCTCTGGACGCCCTCGAGGTGACGCCCGACCCCTCTCGAGACGCGGACCTCTCGCGGCTCGCGGAGGTCGCGTTCGATGCGAACGAGGCGTCCCTCACCGAGCTCCTCGACGCCTTCGAGAGCGAAGCGAACCTACGACTGGCTCGGATCGACCTGCAGTGGGAGGCGCGTCGCGCCGCCATCGCGCTCGAACACAGCCTCGGCCTCGGAGTGCCACGATGAACCCACGACGATTGCTCATACACTTTGGCGCCCTTGTGGCGCTCGCCGGCTGCTCTGAGGAGCAGGGACACGGCCACGCTCACGATGGCTCGACCCACGCCCCCCACCACGCGTTCGAGCGGACCACGGAGGCCGTGACGTCGTGGGGCGAGCGCAGCCAACTCTTCGTCGAGTTCCCCGCGCTCGTCGTGGATGAAGACAGCCCGTTCGTCGCCTACCTGACCGCGCTCGAAGGACACGCGGCCATCGGGACAGGCGTCGTGACGGTCGAGCTCAGCGGAGGCGGCGCCCCCGTCGAGAGCTTCACGGTCGACGCCCCCACCACCGAGGGGATCTTCCGCCCGGTGATCCGACCGGAACACGCGGGGCAGCGGACGGTCACGCTGCGCATCGACTCGATCACCTTCAGCGAGGTGCACGAGGTCGGAGGGTTCGAGGTCTTCGAGGACCTCGCTGGCGCGAGCGCGCCGGGCGGAGGGTATGGGGCGATGGGGGGAGGGATCACCTATCGGATCGCGCAGCAGTGGCGCGTGCCGTTCCGTGTCGAGCGGGCCGCCTCCAGGTCGATGAGACCCAACGTCCCCGCGTTCGCTCGCCTCGAGCAGTCCAGCGAGGGCTCGGAGGCAGCGGGCGCGAAGGGAGCTGGCGAAGATGCCGCGGGCATGAAGGTAGCGAGCCGCCTGATCCTCAACGTCGAGGTCCCCGAGGCCTACGTCGGCCGCATACGAGACGTCTCGGGCGCGTGGTTCCACGTCGACGGCCCCCGGCACGCCGTCGACGTCCCTCGGGAGGCGTTGATCTCCATCGGGCCGCGGGTCGACGCGAGGACGAGGACCCTGCCCGTCCGCTTCCGGGTCGACGACACACGGCGCTCGCTCTTCGCCGGAATGATGGCGCAGGCGCACCTGATCCTCGACGCGCCGAGGGAGCCCACCGCGGTGCCGGTGTCCGCCGTCATCGACGACGCGGGCACCGACGTCGTCTACGTGCAGACGGGGGCGGAGTCCTTCGAGCGTCGCGTCGTGAGGTTGGGGGTCCGTGACGGCGACCACGTCGAGGTCACGCAGGGCGTCGCGCCGGATGAGTGGGTCGTCGCCGAGGGTGGCTACGGGGTGAAGATCGCGTCGGCGTCGACGGAGTCGATGGGTCACGGTCACGCGCATTGAGGACGAACACCATGATCGACTCCATCATCAAGTGGTCCCTCCACAACCGCCTGCTCGTGGTCCTGGGCGCCGTGGCGCTCGTCGCCTGGGGCGTCGTGCAGGTCCAGCGGATGCCCGTGGACGTGTTCCCGGACCTGACCGCGCCGACGGTCACCGTCATCACGGAGGCCCACGGGATGGCGCCCGGTGAGACCGAGCTGCTGATCACGTCACCCGTCGAGGCCGCGCTCAATGGGGCCGGAGGCGTGCGCCGGGTGCGCTCGTCGACGTCGGTCGGGGTCTCCGTGGTCTGGGTCGAGTTCGAGTGGGGGACCGACATCCACGCGGCGCGCCAGGTCGTCGCCGAGAAGCTCCAGATGGTCGGGCCGTCGCTCCCTCCCGAGGTCGCGCCCCCCGTGCTCGCGCCCATCTCGTCGATCATGGGCGAGGTCCTCTTCATCGGCCTGAGCTCCGAGAGCGTCGCGCCCAGTGAGCTCCGCACCATCGCGGACTGGGACGTGCGGCGCAGGCTCCTGGCGGTGCCGGGCGTCTCACAGGTCGTCCCGATCGGCGGAGGCGTCCAGCAGTTCCAGGTGCAGGTCCGCCCCATGGACCTCGCCAGGCACCAGGTCTCACTCGACGACGTCGTCGACGCGGTCAGCGCGGCCAACGAGAACACGTCCGCGGGGTTCTACGAACAGGGCGGCCAGGAGTACCTGATCTACGGCCTCGGCCGGGTCGGAGGAGCCGAGGACATCGCCCAGGCGGTGGTGCGCCCGCGTGACGGCGTCCCCGTAAGAGTCATGGACGTCGCGGACGTGGTGATCGGGGTGGGCATCCAGCGAGGTGACGCCGCGATCAACGGCTCGCCAGGGGTGGTGCTGGGCATCCAGAAGCAGCCCAACGTCAACACGCTCGAGCTGACGGCTCAGCTCGACGCGGTACTCGACGGCGTCGAGGAGTCGCTGCCGCCAGGGGTGAACCTCGAGCGCCGGCTGCTGCGCCAGGCCGACTTCATCGAGACCGGCGTGGCCAACGTCTCGAACGCGCTGCGCGACGGCTCGCTGCTCGTCATCCTGATCATCGGCCTCTTCCTGCTCAGCGGCCGCGCCACGCTCATCACGGCGCTGGCGATCCCGCTCTCACTGGTCGTGTCGGTGCTGGTGCTGAGCGCGATGGGCGCGAGCCTGAACACGATGACGCTCGGCGGCATGGCCATCGCCGTGGGCGCGCTCGTAGACGACGCGATCATCGACGTCGAGAACGTCGCGCGCCGCCTGCGTGAGCGGGGAGACCCGGGAGGAGGCCCCTCGACGCTCGAGGTCGTCTTCGAGGCGAGCAAGGAGATCCGCGGCTCGATCGTCTTCGCGACGCTCATCATCGTGCTGGTCTTCCTGCCGCTCTTCTTCCTCGACGGCGTCGAGGGGAGGCTGCTCGAGCCGCTCGGGATCGCGTACGTCGTCTCACTGGGCGCCTCGCTCGTGGTGGCGCTCACGGTCACGCCGGTGCTGTGCTCGCTCCTGCTGCCGAGCAGCCGCGCGGTGAAGGCGGGCGCCGAGCCTGCCCCGATCCGCTGGCTTCGCGCCGCGTACGAGCCGTTGCTCAGGCGCGCGCTCGCGGCGTGGCCGGCGCTCGTCGCGGCGTCGCTCGCGGGGGTGATCCTCGCGGGCGGCGCGGCGCTTCAGGCGGGGCGGACGTTCCTGCCAGAGTTCAACGAGGGCGCGCTGACGATCTCGGTGGTGACCTTCCCGGGAACCTCGCTCGAGCAGTCGAACCAGCTCGGGCGCCATGT
>CAJXPN010000381.1 GCA_913058025.1 uncultured Myxococcales bacterium
ATCTACACAGAGTAGATCGTCGGCAGCGTCAGATGTGTATAAGAGACAGGAGTGAGAGCGCGGCGGACAGCGCGATGATGTGTAGCGTCTTCATGTGTGCTCCTCGGTGGTCTTCCTGGACGGGTTGGGATGCGCGGGGGCCGCGGATCGTGTCGTCGGTGTGAGGCCGCGCCTCACTTCCACATCTCGTCGAACGTGAGGGTCTCGACGGACACTCCGCCGCGTCGCGACATCGTGTGCCGGCGCGCCTCGCCGAATGAGGCTCCGCGCCAGTGTTCGCTCGACGTGGTGAGCGTGACGGCGCCGCCGCGGACCTTGAACGCGCACATCCTGAGCATGTAGCTCGACCAGTTCTCGAGCAGCGTGATGCGCTCGGACCACACGACGTGGTCCATGTGGACGCAACGGAGCGTGCCCTCGAGCGACTCCGCCTGGGCGATCCCGGAGACCTCACCGTCGTAGGTGAGCTCGTAGCGGACTCCGTCGTGCTCGAAGGTCTTGGTGTTCTTCATGGTCGCGCTCCTGTGGAGTGACGGGCGGGCGGCGCACGTGTGTCGTTCAGAGATCCTTCGTTCCCAGGAAGCGGCCGCGGGACATGGAGTGGAGGCGGCGCTGGTGGATCGAGGCGCCGCGCAAGTGCTCGCCTTCGGTGTTGAGCGTGACGACGCCGCCGCTGACCCGCCAGCTCATCCTGAGCATGAACGCGTTGCTGTCCTCGAGCATGAGGATCGTTCTGGACCACACCTCGCGCTCGCCCGAGACGCACCGCAGCGTGCCCTTCATCGTGTAGCTGGTGTCGGTCCAGGTGAGGCGGTAGGTCGCGCCATCGTGCCCGAACGTGTCTGTCTTTCTCATCGTACGGCGTCCTTTTTGTTGGCGCGTCAGAGGGGCTCGAGGCCTTCCGGGGTCATCGCGTAGCGGTAGGACTCACCGGTGCCGATCTTCCAGTGCTCGCCGTCGACCCGGAGGGTGAGGCGGCCGTCGAGGACGCGCCAATCCAGGTGTAGGAGGTGCCCATCGGGCCGCTTGAGCAGCGGGAGGCGCTTCGACCAGGCGACGCGCCCGGCGTGGACGCAGCGGAGGGTCCCGGACAGACGGTCCGTGTCCGGGTCCCAGGTGAGGCGGTAGGTCGCGCCGTCGTGTGAGAACGTCCTCTCGTCCATGGGGTCACTCCGAGAACGGGTGCCTGTCCTTCCAGGGTTGGGCCTGCTCGAGCTGGGAGGCGAGGCGCAGCAGCGTGGCCTCGTCGCCGAAGCGGCCCACGAGCTGGGTGCCGATGGGGAGCCGGTCTGCGTTCCAGTGGAGAGGGACGGAGGCTGCCGGTTGCCCGGTCATGTTGAACAGCATCGTGTTCGGCGTGGCCGAGAGCGGGCCCTTGGGGAGCTGCTTGAGGAGGAGCTCGAGCAGGGGCTTGGCGGGCGCGCGGCGCAGTAGATCGATGGCGGCGCGCTCGGCGCGCGAGGTCTTGAACTCGCCGATTCGCACGGGAGGCTTGGCCGCGGTCGCGGTGACGAGGACGTCGTAGCGCTCGAAGAAGCGCGCGATGTCGCGGGAGGCGCGGTGCGTGAGCTGGAGGAGTGAGACGTACTCGGAGGCGGTGATCGTGTCGCCGACGAGCTTGAGAAGCCAGGTGGCGGGCTCGAAGTGCTCGGCCCTGGGCTCGACGCCGGCCTTGCGGCCCGCGTCGGCGATCGCGTTCGAGACGCCAGCGCTCACGAACACGAGGTAGGCGCGCACGAGGGTCTCGCGATCGAAGACGGGGCAGGCCTCCTCGACGTCGTGGCCGAGGTCCTCGAGGAGCTTGGCGGACTTGCGCACGGCGTCGACGCAGTCGGAGTGGATGTCTGGGGCGAAGAGGGCGCGCGTGGTGAACGCGATCTTGAGCTTGCCGGGGTCGCGTCCGACCTCGTCGAGGAAGGGCCGCTCGGGTGCGCGGACCTGGTAGGGGTCGCCGGGCGCGGGGCCGCGGGTGACGTCGAGCATGGCGGCGGAGTCACGCACGCTGATCGAGACGACGTGTTCGGCGGCCATGCCAGCCCAGCCCTCGCCGGTGTAGGGGGCCATCGAGTTGCGCGCGCGGGTGGGCTTGAGGCCGAAGATGCCGCCGTGGGAGGCGGGGATGCGGATCGAGCCGCCGCCATCGGATGCGTGGGCCACGGGGGTCATGCGCGCGGCGACGGCCGCGCCCGAGCCGCCGGAGGAGCCGCCGGGGGTGTGGCCGAGGTTCCAGGGGTTGAGGGTGGCGCCGTGGAGCTCGGGCTCGGTGACCGCGTAGATGCCGAACTCGGGGGTGTTCGTGCGGCCGACGATGTTGACGCCGGCGCGCTTGTAGCGCTCGACCTGGACGGAGTCGCGCGCGGGGGACCAGTCCGCGAGCAGGCGGGTCGAGGAGGTCGCGGGCTGGCCGCGGTCTTCGCCCTTGAGGTCCTTGAGGAGGAAGGGGACGCCCTTGAAAGGGCCATCGGGGGCGCCGGCGCGGGCGAGCGCGCGGGCGCGGACGTAGTCGACGTGCGTGACGGCGTTGATCCTCGGGTTGTGGCGTTCGATGCGCTCGATCGCGGCCTCCAGGACCTCGAGTTCGCTGACGTCTCCGGCCTCGATCAGCGCGGCGAGTCCTAGCCCGTCGTAGTCCTCATACTCCTTGAACCCCATATCGCGTGCTCCCTCATGGTGTCGTGAACGTGGGCGGCGCCCAACAGGGCGCGGCGCGGGGACGATACGCGATCGCGCCCACGTGTGCCACGCCGCAGGCCAAACATCCCTTGCGTTCTCGATGACTTGCCGCTAAGAAAACGCCCTCGTGGTGGATCCTACGCCACACAAACATGCCCTGATGGGGTGTGGATTATTAGTACGTTTAAAGCGCCGTCTGCCCCCCAACTCGCTTGATGCGAAGGGCCAGCGTGGCGCTCCCAGCACCGCAAAACGCGGACATTCGAAGAGGATCGAAGGACCATGGCGAACACGAGCACCGATCTTTCCAAGCTGCGTAACATTGGAATCTCCGCCCACATCGACTCGGGCAAGACCACGTTGACGGAGCGCATCCTCTTCTACACGGGTCGTATCAACGCGATTCACGATGTGCGTGGAAAGGACGGCGTCGGCGCCAAGATGGACTCGATGGAGCTCGAGAAGGAGCGCGGCATCACGATCCAGTCGGCCGCGACGTTCATCGAGTGGGGCGACAACCCCATCAACATCATCGACACTCCTGGCCACGTCGACTTCACGATCGAGGTCGAGCGCGCGCTCCGCGTCCTCGACGGCGCGATCCTCGTGCTGTGCTCGGTCGCCGGCGTCCAGTCGCAGTCGATCACGGTCGACCGCCAGATGCGCCGCTACAACGTCCCGGCCATCGCGTTCGTGAACAAGTGCGACCGCTCGGGCGCCGACCCCTACCGCGTCTGCGACCAGCTCCGCGACGAGCTCGGCCACAACTCGTGCATGATCCAGGTCCCGATCGGGCTCGAGGATCGTCACGAGGGCGTCATCGACCTCGTCCGCATGAGGGCGCATCGCTTCCTCGGCGAGCACGGCGAGGAGATGACCGACGAGGACATCCCCGCGGAGCTCGTCGGCGAGGCCAACGAGCGCCGCTCGATGCTGCTCGAGACGCTCGCGGACTTCGACGACGAGCTCGCCATGCTCTTCCTCGAGGAGGAGGAGGTCTCCGAGGAGCTCCTGCTCGCCACGATGCGTAAGGCTACGCTGACGCGTAAGTTCACGCCCGTCGCGCTCGGCTCGGCGTACAAGAACAAGGGCGTCCAGAAGCTGCTCGACAAGGTCGTCGACCTCCTCCCGAGCCCCATCGAGATGGACTACGAGGCCCTCGATCAGGACAACGACGAGGCCGTCGTTCACCTCAAGCCCGACCCCGAGCTCCCGCTCGTCATGCTCGCGTTCAAGCTCGAGGATGGCCGCTACGGTCAGCTCACGTACTGCCGCGTCTACCAGGGCACGCTGAACAAGGGCGACACGATCTTCAACATCTCGAACGGCAAGAAGCACAAGATCGGCCGCCTCGTTCAGATGCACTCCGACGAGATGGGCGACATCGAGTCGGCCAAGGGCGGCGACATCGCGGCGCTCTTCGGCGTCGACTGCGCCTCGGGTGACACGTTCACCGACGGCACGCTCAACGTCACGATGACGTCGATGTTCGTGCCCGACCCCGTCATCGAGATCGCGGTCGAGCCCAAGCAGAAGGACGGCCTGGCCAACTTCTCCAAGGCGGTCAACCGCTTCTCCAAGGAGGACCCGACCTTCCGCGTCCGCCGCGACGAGGAGTCCAACCAGACGATCTTCGGCGGGATGGGCGAGCTTCACCTCGAGGTCTACATCGAGCGCATCAAGCGCGAGTACGGCGTCGAGGTCCTCACGGGTGAGCCGGCCGTGGCCTACCGTGAGACGATCACGCAGCGCGCCGAGTTCAACTACACCCACAAGAAGCAGACGGGTGGTTCGGGTCAGTTCGCTCGCGTCGCCGGTTACATCGAGCCGAACCCGGATGAGAACTACGAGTTCATCAACCAGATCGTCGGCGGAGTCATCCCCAAGGAGTACCAGCCCTCGTGCAGCAAGGGCTTCAAGGACTCGATGACCGAGGGTGGCCTCATCGGTCACGAGGTCGTCAACCTGACGGCGTGCGTCAACGATGGCCAGTACCACCCGGTCGACTCCTCGGACATGGCGTTCCAGATCGCGTCGCGCGCGGCGTTCCGTGAGGCGTACGCCAAGGCGAACCCGGTCGTGCTCGAGCCGATCATGAAGGTCGTCGTCGAGACGCCCGACGAGTTCACTGGCACCGTCCTCGGTGGCCTGAGCAAGCGCCGCGGCAACATCGTGGGCAACGTCGTCAAGAACAACCAGTCGACGATCGAGGCCGAGGTGCCCCTGTCCGAGATGTTCGGTTACTCCAACGACCTCCGCTCCTCGACGCAGGGCAAGGCCGAGTTCTCGATGGAGTTCAAGAAGTACGACAAGGTCCCCGCCGGCAAGCAGAAGGAGCTCGTCGAGGGCTTCCAGGCCGGCCGCCTCTGAGCCGACCGCGAGCACACGACGAGAGACCGACAGGCGCCGCGTCTCCCCACTGGGGAGGCGCGGCGTCTCCGCTCTGAGGTCCGCGTGATCGGGAGGTTCGCGTGAGCGGGGCGCCCGGCTCGAGCCTACTCGCGCATGCGCCGGGGCACTCCCTGGGCGTCCTGTGGGTATTTGGGCGTGTGGGTGAACGATCTGGCCTGCGCGCGGGTCAGGCGCATGCGCCCGTTGACCGCCCAGCCCGACCCCTGTCTCTTATACACATCTGACGCTGCCGACGATCTACTCTGTGTAGAT
>CAJXPN010000382.1 GCA_913058025.1 uncultured Myxococcales bacterium
GATCTACACAGAGTAGATCGTCGGCAGCGTCAGATGTGTATAAGAGACAGAGCCGAACGAGAAGCTCAGCCTCGACTTCGTCCTCACCGCGCTCCCCAAGGTCTCCAAGGCCAAGCTCGTCGGCGAGAAGATCGTCATCTCCGACAAGATCTTCTTCGAGACCGGCGAGGCCGCCATCCTCCCGAAGTCCTTCGGGCTGCTCGACCAGATCGTCGCCATCCTCATCGAGAACCCGCAGGTCAAGCAGGTCCGCATCGAGGGTCACACCGACGACAAGGGTGAGGACGCCTTCAACCTCGACCTCTCCCAGCGTCGCTCCGAGGCCGTCCGCTCCTACCTCGCCGATCAGGGCGTGAGCATCGACCGCCTCGTCGCCAAGGGCTACGGCTCCTCCAGACCCATCCTGCCCAACATCTCCAAGCGCAACCGCGCCCTGAACCGCCGCGTCGAGTTCACCATCATCGCGCAGCCCGCCAAGGGCGAGCCGATCACCGAGTGAGTCCATCGCGTCCGACGCGCACGTGAGCCCAGCAGAGGGGCGCGGTGGCCACTTGGCCGCCGCGCCCCTCTCTCGTTTCAACCTGCCCCTCGCCGCCACGCTCGGAGCGCCTCTCCTACCGCGCGCGTCGCTGGCGACGCCCTCGCGCTACCCACCACCGCCCCTCCGTCGAACACCTCGCACACGTGCGCGTCGCCGTCGCGCTCGAGCGTGACCTTGAGCTTCCTCCCGTTCGACTCGAGGAGGCCCTGACACTCCTCCTCGTCCCCCTCCCAGCTCCCCCCCAGCTTCGACCTCAGCGTCTCCGCGAGCTCCATTCGTGCTCCGTATTTTTGATCGTATCGCCATTGGTGTGAACCCGTCTCAGTGCGTATCTTCCTCCTGTCATGGCGTGTCCATGCGTGGATTTCAGTGCACGAGTCGGAGTCGAGATGGCCAAGATCAAGACGGTATACGTTTGTCAGGAGTGTGGACACCAGGCGCCCAAGTGGATGGGGAAGTGTCCTGGTTGCGCGTCCTGGAACTCACTGGTCGAGGAGATCAAGGAGAGCTCGTCCTCCAAACGCGGCTCCTCGGGCTCGGCGTCTCCGCTGCGCCTGAAGAAGCCCGTGAAGATGAGCAGCGTCGACGCGATCGCCGAGGAGCGCATCAAGTCGCAGATCTCGGAGCTCGATCGCGTCCTCGGCGGGGGCTTCGTCCCTGGGTCTGTCATCCTCCTGGGAGGCGACCCGGGCATCGGCAAATCCACTCTGTCGATGCAGATCGCTGGCATCTTCTCGGCTCGCGAACTCAAGGTCCTCTACGTCTCCGGTGAGGAGAGCCTGGGGCAGCTCAAGATGCGCTCTCAGCGCCTGGGCGTGGACGCCTCGGACGTCCTCGTGTTCCTCGACACGAGCCTCGAGAACGTCGAAGAGCTCATCAAGGAGGAGGAGCCCGACATCGTCGTCATCGACTCGATCCAGACGCTCTCCACCGACAGGCTCACGTCCTCGCCAGGCTCGGTCGCCCAGCTCCGCGAGGTCACCAGCGCGCTCACCCAGCTCGCCAAGGGCCTCAACATCCCCACCATCCTCATCGGCCACGTCACCAAGGACGGCGCCATCGCCGGCCCCAAGGTCCTGGAGCACATGGTCGACACCGTCCTCTACTTCGAGGGCGACAAGGGCATGAGCTACCGCATCCTGCGCGCGGTCAAGAACCGCTACGGCTCCACGAACGAGATCGGCGTCTTCGAGATGCGAGGCGACGGCCTCAAGGAGATCACCAACCCCTCGGCCATGTTCCTCCAGGAACGCCCCAAGGGAGCGTCAGGCTCGGTCGTGGTCCCCGTCGTGGAGGGAACCCGACCGCTCCTCGTCGAGGTCCAGGCGCTCGTGAGCCCGAAGTCCTACGGCCCGCCTCGCGTCAACGCCATCGGCGTCGACCAGAACCGCACGATCCTCCTCCTCAACATCCTCGAGAAGCGCACCGGCCTGCGCGTCGCAGGCCAGGACGTCTTCGTCAACGTCGCTGGCGGCGTCCGCGTCTCCGAGACCGCCGGCGACCTCGGCCTCGCCATGGCGGTCATCTCCAGCTACCTCGACCGGGCCGTCCCGGAGGACACCATCATCCTCGGTGAGCTCGGACTCGCCGGAGAGGTCCGCGCCATCACTCAGGCCCCCGGCCGCGTCAAGGAGGCCTATAAGCTCGGCTTCAGAAAGGTCATGCTCCCCAAGGGCAACCTCGACGGCGTCCGGGAGGAGTTCGCGAAGTCCAAGCAGATGGAGGACCTGGAGATCGAGACCGTGCGCACGGTAGGGGAGGCGATCCGATCGCTGTTCGGCAACGAGATAGACAAGGCCAAGATGGGTCAGGAGCGCGAGTCGTCTTCAAGGGGAGACTCCAGGGGAGATTCGAGGGGCTCATCGGGCCGCTCGCGCGACTGATCCTTCTTCCCCCAGCTCCCCACCACACCGAACGCCGCGCCCATGTAAAGCAGCAGCAGCGCCGCCCCCGTCGTGTACCAGAACGCCGAATAGCCGAGGTGGCGATCCGAGGTCATGTACGGTTTCGTCACGTACGACGTGGACGCCATGGGGAAGGGGTCGCCGCTGTGCTTCTCGGTGAGCACGAGCACCATCGGTGGGAAGTCGTCTAGCATGCCATACAGCGCGCTCAGCGCCTCCACGTCGTAGCTGTTCCACTCGAGCAGGTCATCGCTCGGGTCCACCTCACCACGCCCCACACGGGCCCTCATTCGCGCGTCCTCGATGTTCCTGTCGAGGACATGCAGCAGGCCCGTGAACTCGCCCACTTCCGGCGGCCGCTCACGCTCTGCCTCCGCGAGGGCGACGCCGTCACGCACGGGCAGCCACCCGAGGTTCGCGATCACCCGCGCGCCGTCTTCGAGTTCGAGCGGCGCCGCCAACCAGTAGCCAGGTCTCCCCTCGAGCGTCCTGTGCTTGAAAAGGACGCCCTCGCCACGTCTTAGCGTCCCCGCGAACGTGATCACGCGGTGGCTGTCCTGGGTGAGGTCGAGCGCGTCGATCGAGCGCGCGGTCTTTGGGGGGAGGTCGGCGCGCGTCGAGACCGCGGCCTCGACCCCGAGCTTCTCCTGATAGCGGCCGTACTGCCACGTGCCCAGCGAGACGAGTATGCCCAGACCCAGGAGCGTCGCCGCCGTCGGGACGGGGAGAAACGTGGGCCGCCTCATCGTGGTGCGAGGTTCGGGAGGATGATCGCCGTGGCGATCATGGCGGCCACCAGGAACATGATCACGAGCAGCGTGATCATGTTCTTGCGGCGCTGCTCGTCCGTCGCCACGTAGGGCGCGCGACGCGACATCCTCTCAACGGGAGCGCCCTCGTCAGCGGCGTCGCTCATGGCTTCGCCTGCGTTCGCTTCTTGATCGAACGGGTGAGCGAGCTGTCCATGTTGAAGAATGTGTACGCGATCGTGATGTTCTTGATCTCGGGCGGCATCGAGGGGTCGAACCAGAAGATCAGAGGCATGTCCGCAGACTCGCCCGCGGCGAGCTCCTGCTCCTGGAAGCAGAAGCACTCGATCTTTTTGAAGTACGCGCCCGCCTCAGGGGGGACGATGTCGTATACGGCCTTCCCGCGCATCGAGCCGAGGTCGTTATTCTTGGCCTTGAAGACGACGTGCTTGCGCTCGCCGGGGTGGACCTCCATCCGGTGCTCTGCGGGGGGATTGAAGTCCCAGTTGAGCTGCCTGTTGACGTTCGTGGCCATGCTGACGGTGATCGTGCGCGATGTGTCCGTCTTGACGCCCTCGTAGGCGTCGACGGAACCGTTCGAGTACGCAGAGCCGCCCGGGTCGATCGCGTCACAGATGATGCGGTAGAGGGGGATGGACACGAACCCGAAGAGGAACATCGCCACGATGACGAAGACGAAGAGCTTCCCCATCTGCTTGTTCTTCTCTTCGACGCTCGGGCCTGGTGCGCTGGACATGCTCGATCCTCTCGTGAGGGTTCGTGTGCTCAGCGCGCCGTCTCGACGGCCTCGCCGTTGTGAATCTCGCGGATCTTCTCGAGCTGCTGCTCGGCGCGCATCTTCTTCGCGTCGCGCTCGATACCCACGAGGTAGCCGTACTCGGTGAAGTGGTGCGTCTGCACCGCGTCGACCGACATCGCGCCGAAGATGAGCGCGACGTACAGGATGGAGTAGGCGAACAGGCGCTTGGCCCAGTACTCCTCTCGCTCCGCGTCGGCGAACGCCACCTTGATGCAGTAGTACGCGAAGCCGATACCCAGGAGGATCGCCGAGACGAGGTAGATGATCCCCATGAGGCCCTCGATGGCGATGAGCGCCGAGCAGCCCAGCAGGAGCATCGTGTAGACGAGCATCTGGAACTTCGTCGTGTAGCGTCCTCGCACGACGGGCATCATCGGGATGTTCGCCTTGCCGTACTCGACGTCCTTGTAGAGCGCGAGCGCCCAGAAGTGCGGGGGCGTCCAGAGGAAGATGAGCGCGAAGATGAGCCACGCGGTCACCGACAGGTCACCGGTCACCGCCGCCCAACCGATGAGAGGAGGGAACGCGCCCGCTGCGCCGCCGATCACGATGTTCTGCGGGGTGCTCCGCTTGAGCCACATCGTGTAGATGACGACGTAGAAGGCGTGGCCTGCGATGCCCATGAGTGCAGCGAGCGGGTTGGCCCCGAACGTGAGCACTGCCACGCCGGCGAGGCCGATCGTGGCTGCGAAGACGAGCGCCTCGGTTTGCGTCACTCGGCCGGTTACGAGCGGCCGATGCGCCGTCCTGTTCATGATCTGGTCGATGTCCTGATCCCAGACCATGTTCAGAGTGTTCGCGCTCCCGCAGATCAGGACCGTCCCTAGCATCGTCACGAGGAGGAGCCACCCGCTGGGCAGCCCTCGCTCCGCGACGAACATCGTGCACACGGTCGTGAGCACGAGCAGCTTCAGGATCCCCGGCTTCGTGAGCTCGTAGAACGCGCGCGCCTTGTCCGCCGCGCTCAGTCGCTCCTCGGTCTGCATCGTCTGTGTAGCCATTGTCTCGCTCCGTCGAGGCGCCCGGGGAAGCGCCTTCGTCATCTGTGCGTCCGTCGTTGACGGGACGCAGGGTCTGGAAACACGAACGCGCGTCGGCCTCACAACGGGTCGACGCGCGCGCTCATTTCATCTCGATCGGTCGGGGTCCAACGCGCCCGGTCACCTGGGCCAGGGGAAGAGCCCCACGGTCAGGAACACCGAGAAGATGAAGGGCGCGCTCGCGACGAGCACGAGGATCGGACGCTCGTCGATGAGGTGCATGTAGAACCACGCCACGAGGTACGTTCTGTCTCTTATACACATCTCCGAGCCCACGA
>CAJXPN010000383.1 GCA_913058025.1 uncultured Myxococcales bacterium
GGCATACGAGATTTTCTGCCTGTCTCGTGGGCTCGGAGATGTGTATAAGAGACAGTCGTCACGCCCACCTCGCGGGCCATGTTTCCGAGCTCCTGTCGACGCGCACGCGCCAGGCTGGAGGATACGCTCATGTCGTCCTCTCAATCACGCGTTGATGTTTGCGCGTCTGTCCGATAGACAGGGCGCGGCGAGTCACTCCTGCCGAGCATCGACCGCACTTCGCGGTTGATGCAGCGGATGCGTTGCTTGGCCACCTTCGCCAACGGGCTGGTGGGATGACGCCTCAGGAAGTCCTCGTACCCCTCCAACGCTTCACGGTACGTACCCTTCCGGTAAGCGGACTCGGCGAGCTCGAAGGAGCTCGTCTTTGTCTCGGATGGGTCGGCCAGACAGCCGACGTTCGCCAAACACATCGTCAACGCGACACACAGCGCGCTCAGCGCGCTCGATTTCTTTGGAGTCTTCATGAGCGACGAGTCGATCGACGGGGCGGGCGCCACGGCCAACGAGGAGCCTGTTGAGGGCGCGCCCGAGGCCGCATACAAGGCGGGTTTCGTGGCCATCGTCGGCCAACCCAACGTGGGGAAGAGCACTCTGCTCAATCAGATCTTGGGTGTCAAGGTGGCCATCGCCACGCACAAGCCCCAGACCACGCGCAACCGCATCCTGGGCATCAAGACCTTCCCCGGCCGCGGTCAGCTCGCCTACGTCGACACCCCGGGCATCCACGCCTCGAGCAAGCGCCTGAACAAGGCCATCGTGCGCGCCGCGCTCGACTCGCTCGTCGACGTCGACCTCGCCTACCACCTCGTCGACGCGCCTCGCGTGCTCAAGCAGATCGGTGAGAACCCCGGCGAGAACGCGACCGAGCTGCTCGACCCGGACGAGCTCCGCGCTCGCCAGGCCGTGGCAGGGTGCTCCGGCCCCGTGTTCCTCGTCCTGAACAAGGTCGACGGGATCAAGGACAAGGGCCTGCTGCTCCCCATCATCGACGCGATCTTCGACCCGGAGATCTACGACGAGATCATCCCCGTCTCGGCCCTGACGGGGGACAACGTCGAGCGGCTCGTCGAGCTCTCGCTCGACGCGCTCCCCAACGGCCCACAGATGTTCCCCGAGGACATGCTCACCGATCGCGCCGAGCGCTTCCTCGCCGCCGAACTCGTCCGCGAACAGCTCATGCTCAAGACACACAAGGAGCTCCCTTACAGCGTCGCCGTCGAGATCGAAAAGTTCGTCGAAGACGACCGGCGCGGCATCCTCGAAATCTCCGCCGTCATCCACGTCGAGCGACAGACCCAGAAGGGCATCGTCATCGGGAAGGGCGGCACACGCATCAAAGCGATCGGGATCGGCGCGCGCGCCGAGCTCGAACGCTTCTTCGGACGCAAGGTCTTCCTCGAGACCTTCGTCCGCGTTCAGGACAAGTGGAGCGAAGACGCCCACGCCCTACAACGCTTCGGCTACGAGTGAGCCCAGAACATGTCTCAATTTCTCATCGCCATCGTCGGCCGTCCCAACGTCGGGAAGAGCCGACTCTATAACCGCCTCTCACAGACCTCTCAGGCCATCGTCCACGACTACGAGGGCGTCACCCGAGATCGTCAGTACGCTCGCGGCGAGTGGTACACCAAGCGGTTCACCGTCATCGACACCGGCGGCTTCGTCCCCGACTCCGACGAGCCGATGCTCTCGCAGATGCGTGAGCAGGCTCAGATCGCCATGGAGGAGGCCGACGCCATCATCTTCATGATGGACGGCCGCGCCGGGCTCACCAACTCCGACCGCGAGATCGCGCACATGCTCCGCCTCGCGGAGCGGCCGGTGTTCCACGTCGTCAACAAGATCGACTCGCCCAACAAGGCCCCCGAGGTCCTCGGCGACTTCTACGAGCTCGGCGTCGAGCTCTACCCGCTGAGCGCCGAACACGGCCCCGGCCTCGACGGCGTCATGGACGCCATCGCCGAGCTCATCCCCGCGCCGGAAGAGGACTCCGAGGACCTCCCGTACGCCCGCGTCGCGGTCGTCGGGAAGCCCAACGCCGGGAAGTCGAGCATGATCAACAAGATGCTCGGCGAGGACCGCCTGCTGACGTCCGACGTCGCGGGCACCACGCGCGACTCCGTCGACACGATGATCACCCGCGGTGACCGCGAGTACCTCGTCATCGACACCGCCGGTCTGCGCCGCAAGCGCTCGATCTCGCTCGAGCTCGAGCAGTTCGCCGTCGTCCAGGCCATCCGCTCGCTCGATCGAGCCGACGTCGCGCTGCTCGTCGTCGACGCCCAGACTGGCCTGACCAATCAGGACAAGAAGATCGCCAGCGTCATCGTCAGCCGTGGCTGCGCCTGCATCATCCTCGTGAACAAGTGGGACGTCGTCGAGAAGGACACGTACACCGCCGACACGTTCAGGAAGGAGATCCACCACCAGATGCCGTTCATGGCCTGGGCCCCGGTGCTCTTCGTCTCCGCGCTCAGCGGGCAGCGCGTCCACAAGATCCTCGAGGCCGTCGACGAGGCGTTCGACCGCTACACCGAGCGCGTCTCGACCTCCGAGCTCAACCGCTTCCTCGAGAAGTGCACCGCCATGCACTCCCCGCCCGTGATGAAGGGCCGGAGGTTGAAGTTCTACTTCATGTCTCAGGTCGCCGTCCGCCCGCCCGCGTTCGTCTACATGGTGAACTACCCGGAGGCCGTGCCGGACTCTTACCGCTCGTACCTGGAGAACCGACTGCGCGAGGAGTACGACTTCGAGGGCACGCCCGTGCGCACGATGATCCGCGCGAGGCGCCGACGCGAGTGAGCGTCAGCGCGGGCTAGAGGTATACAGGGGGGGCAGACGACAGGGTGCGCTCAGAAGAGCGCGCCCTGTTTTTCGTCATCGCGCGCGGTGTCCCACGGGAGCTCCTCGACGGGCGCGCCGCGCTCCTCGAGCAGCCTGAAGAACGTCCTGGCGTACTGCGGAGAGCGCTCCTCCATGGGGCAGTGCGCGAAGAAGTACACGTCCTTGCCCTCGTCGAGCCAGCGGTGCGTCCGCTTCGCCCACTCCTCCAGGTAGGGCCGCGCGCGCTCCGGTCGAGGGTGCCCGATGAACCTCACCATCGCGTAGTTCGCGGTCACGTAGGGGACCATCGGGACCTTGGGCTTGGGGCGCGCGCTCGACGCCTGCGGGTCGTCGCCGCCGTCGTAGATGGGCCGCGTGTCGAGGATCACCCGACCCACGCCGAGCTCCCCGAACAGGTCCAGCGTGCGGGACGCGATCGGCTCCCTCCACCACGCCTCGTGCCGCAGCTCCACCGCGATCGGCAGGCGCTCGCGTGGCCACCAGCGCAGGAACGCCTCGAGCTCGTCCATCCGGACCGGCCCGAACCTCGGCGGGAGCTGCACGAGCAGCGGCCCGAGCTTGTCCCCGAACGCCAGCATCGTCTTCCCGAAGATCCTGGCCTCCTTGAGGCCGTCGGCGAGGTGGTCCCTGTGCGTGACCTCCTTGTTCAACTTCGCGCAGAACTTGAACCCCTCCGGCATGGTCTCGGCCCAGTTCCTCACGGTCTGCTCGCTCGGGATCGCATAGAACGTCGTGTTTCCTTCCACAGCGGTCAGGCGCTCGACGTACCGGCCGAGCATCTCCTTGGGGCTCGTCCGCTCAGGGTAGAAGTCACCCACCCATCCGCGATACGCCCACACCGCGCAGCCGAGCCACAACCTCCCCACGCGCCTGGCGCCGCCTCCCTCTTCGTCATGTGCCACGGTCTCCTCCTGCTCGCGCTGCGTTCTCGTATTCTGATGCACCGCGGTCGCTCTCGTGTCCACGCCGTCCTTTCGCGGCGGCCTCGGGACACCGTGCGGCGAGGCTCGAGTCCGCGCGGCTTGCGGCCTCCACCCGCGCTGTTGTAAGACCCACCCTCATAAAGGGAAACCGCTCTAGAACACGCGCGACGCACCCGCCTGCATGGGCGGCGGCGCGCGCCCCACGCGCCCAGGGCTCCGATGAACTCCATCCTCAAGAACACTCAGAAGTACGCCATCCCGGTGATGCTCGTCATCGGGCTCGCTCTGCTCGCGATCTACAGCGACCCGGATGACGTCAACGACTCCTTCGGCCCGATCGTCGGCATCATGGCGTCGGTGACCTTCGTGTCGGTGCCCGGCGCGCTCTCGGCGATCTGGGACTTCCTCACGCAGCTCCCGCTCGTGATCGTGGTCCTCGTCGGCGGCGCCGTGTACTTCACGCTGCGCTTCAACTTCATCAACATCCTGGGCTTCTACCACGCCATCGAGGTCCTCACGGGGAAGTACGACAACCCCGACGACCCGGGTGAGGTGTCTCACTTCCAGGCGCTCTCGTCGGCGCTCTCGGCAACCGTGGGCCTGGGCAACATCGCCGGCGTCGCCATCGCCGTCTCGCTGGGCGGACCCGGCGCCATCTTCTGGATGATGGCCACCGCGCTGTTCGGCATGTCCGCGAAGTTCGCCGAGTGCACGCTCGGCCAGCTCTACCGACGCGTCGACGCGCGCGGTGAGGTCCAGGGCGGCCCTATGGTCTACCTGCGCGATGGCCTCGCGGACATCGGCATGCCCAACCTGGGCAAGTACCTCTCCGTCATCTTCGCCGTGCTCTGCATCGGCGGTTCGTTCGGCGGCGGCAACATGTTCCAGGCCAACCAGTCCTTCGAGGCCACCGCCCAGGTCATCCCCTGGCTCGGCGGTGAGAAGGCCGAGGGCTCGGTCACGCTCGTCTCCGAGGTCCCCGTCGCCTACGATCTCAAGACCTACTTCGTCCAGTTCCACAAACCCTCTCAGAAGGGCGTCGAGGGGGAGGGCCGCAAGCTCGTCTTCAGCCCCAAAGAGGACTTCGTCCTCAACGCTTCGTCCTGGACCCAGCGCGCCGACGGCGCCTACACGACCACCGTCGAGGTCGTCGGCAAGACCTCGAACGGCAAATACAACATCGATGCCAACAAGATCAGTCAGATCCCCCTCGGTGAGGTCGACGGGCGCTCGGTGAACTTCACACTCGCCGACGACCTCAAGGTCTCCAACCCGAAGCCCCTCACCGGCGGCACCGGCAACAGGGGCTGGCTCTACGGTCTCATCCTCGCCGTGCTCGTGGGCATCGTCATCGTCGGAGGCATCAAGAGCATCGGCAAGGTCGCCGAGAAGATCGTCCCGACGATGTGCGGCATCTACCTGGCCGCCGCGCTCGGCGTCATCATCATGAACATCAACATGCTCGACGACGCCATCGGCATCATCGTCCGCGAGGCGTTCACGCCTGCCGCGGGCATGGGCGGCCTCGTCGGCGTCTTCATCCAGGGCGT
>CAJXPN010000384.1 GCA_913058025.1 uncultured Myxococcales bacterium
TTTTTTCAAGCAGAAGACGGCATACGAGATTTCTGCCTGTCTCGTGGGCTCGGACGCGCGGTTGGGAGGTGCCGTCATGTATACCATTGGCCTCGCGAGTTCCCACCGCGGCGACTTCAGCGCGCCGAAGACGATGTGAGTCTCGGGCACTGTGACCCTGGACGGCCCTCCTGGTGGACGCTACTACCTCATCCCGCGCGCCAGCGGCGACATCGAGGCGTGCGAGGAGATCGACCTCGACGTCCATGGGGGTCAGGTCTTTGAATCACAGCGAGTGACCAATGGAGTCGGTATGATCGTCAACCTGTACGCCACGGTTCGGGAGCTTCCCGAGCTGGGCTTCGAGCACGAACTCAACGCGATGAGGGACCTGACCGACCCGGAGCTCGCGGAGCATCTGGTGGGGTTCATAGGGTTCATCACGAGCGAGATCACCCAGATGACGCAGGTCCGCTACGCGGTGATCCGGCACATCGAGCGCGTGCAGCACCAGGTGAGCGTGGTGGTCGAGCCGGAGGCGCTGCCCGGGATCGCGGCGTGGGCGACCCGCGCGAACGCGCTGATGTTCCTGCCGGACGGGTCCGTGCGCGACCCGTACGGTCGCCTGCTCGCTGCGTCCGGGTCCGACGAGTACGACGAGCGCGCCCAGGTGCCGTACCCGGAGGCGGCGAGGTCGCGAAAGGCGCGTTCGCAGGTGCGCCTCGAGGCGCTCGGGCTCGAGCCCACGGAGATGCTGCCGCCGGTGGCGAGCGCGCTCGAGATCGAGCTGAGAGATCCACTCGAGGTCGCCGCGAGGGCGCAGGCGCTCCTGTCCGTGGCGTCGAGGGCGCTCGGGGTCCTGGAGGAGGAGCCCTGGTCCGAGGGAGCGCTCGACGTGGCGTTCCCGCTGGCGAGGGAGGCGTGGAGCCCCGCCGAGCGCGCGTTCATGGCGGCGGAGCCGCCAGAGCAGGCGGAGCTGGTCCCGTGGGTGTGGCGCTACGAGTCCGCCTGGCTGTTGCTCTGGGCGTTGAAGAGGGCCGAGGACCTGAGCGTGCCCGCGCAGGTGGTCGCGATCGAGGACATGGGGGCGGTCGCGAACGGGATGCGTGAAGGGGCGCGGTGGCTCGAGGGGCTCGAGCTGCGGGACGTAGGCGAGGTGCTTGACGCGCTGGACCTTCACGTGAGGACGCACTGGGTCGTGGTGCAGCGGGGGCTCTCCGGTGAAGAGGTCGAGGGCTGGGAGCGGGGCGTGGTGTACGAGCGGCACCTCGCGTTGAACTGGCTCACCGGGTTCGAGGGCGCGAGCTGGGACGACGTGCTCACGCCGACATGAGGTGAGGTCGCGTTGCGAACGAGAGCGCCCGTGCGTATCATCGGTGTCGTAAGAACAATGCCTGCCGTGGCGGTGAGTCACGGGGGCGAGATGTGGGTGTGCGAAGGCATGACGAAGACACTGGACCGTTCGGACATCCTGGAGTGGGCGGAGCATGAGCACGCGCACATGGATCGTCTCTTCCAGGACCTCCGAGAGACGTTCGCGCGGATCGCGGCGAGCGACGTGAGCGACGCGCAGGCGCGCGAGGCCGTGGACCAGGCGGTCGACGACCTCAGAGGAGCGCTCGACGACATGCTCGAGCACTTCAACGAGGAGGAGGAGGTCTACTTCGTGGCGATCGAGGGGAGGTTCCCCGAGCTCGGGCCACAGGTCGCCAGGTTGGTGCACACGCACGAGTCGATCTGCCGCAAGGTCAAGCGGATGACGCATCAGCTGGCCAAGCCGTTGCCGCAGGTGCGCGAGGAGGTCAAGGGCCTGAGCACGCAGCTCGACGAGCTCGTGGTCACGCTCGAGGATCACAACGAGGAGGAGCAGGTCATCTTCGCGACGGCGCTGAAGCGCCTGAGCAGCGACGAGCGCGTCGAGCTCCTGGACAAGAAGATGGCGCTTTGAGCGGGGGCGAGCCGATCGTGGAGGCGCCCGACGAGGGTGACCTCGAGGCGCTTGCGGCCCTGTTCCACGAGGACATGGTCCAGCTCGGCGTGGAGTCGACGCTCGAGGGCAAGCGAGAGCTGGCCGAGCGCGTGCTCGCCGCCAGCGAGGACGACCGGATCTGCCTGGTGGTTCGGCGAGAGGAGGGAGGCGAGGCGTGCGGCGTGTTGCTGGCGAACTTCGTGTTCTCGATCGAGTTCTCGGGGCGGTGTCTGTGGATCGAGGGGCTGTACGTGTCGCAGGCGCACCGGCGCGCGGGGCTCGGCCGCGTGATGGTCGGCGCGCTGCTGGACTGGGCCGAGGAGAACGACGTGCCCGGCGTCGACATCGAGGCGTACCATGGGAACACGCCAGCGAGCGTGCTCTACCGGACGATGGGGTTTCGCAGGTTGGGGCGGGAGCGGTTCAACCTCAAGCTCTGAGCGCGTCACGCGCCGACGCGAACCCGAGCGGGTTCGCCGCGCAGACGAGATGCACCGGACAGGCACACCAAAAAGGGGCGAGCGCGCATCTTCTGAGATGGAGCGCACAGGCGCATGTAGTCTGCGTTTGAGAAGGTTGCACGTGCGACGAAAAGGCGGCCCATCTCGGACTTGCCTTGAGGGTGCGCGCGGGCTAGGCTGCCGACGCTGTGGCGCGCCTGTGGCGCGATCGCGAAGGCCAAGTGGATGGACCGCACGAGGGAAGGAAGAACGTGGCGCTCGAATTCAGCGATAAAAGCGAAGACAAATTCAACGAGATCGTTGCGCGGTATCCCGACACCCACGCCGCGCTCTTGCCGGTGTTGTTGTTGGCGCAGTCGGAGTTCGGCTGGGTCTCGGTCGAGGTGATGGATTACGTCGCCACGAGGCTCAATCTCAACCCCGCGAAGGTGCTGAGCACGGCCACGTTCTACACGATGTACAACAAGCAGCCGGTCGGTAAGTGTCACATCCAGGTGTGCACGACGTTGTCGTGCGCGCTCAACCGTGGCTACGAGCTCTTGGAGCTGTTCGAGGACAGGCTCGAGATCAACGTCGGCGAGACCACGCACGACTACGGGTACACGCTCAGCGAGGTCGAGTGCCTCGCGGCGTGCGGCACCGCGCCGATGTTCCAGGTCACCTGGTCCGACGGCGAGATCGAGTACTTCGAGGACATCGACCCGGACAAGATCGACGGCGTGCTCGAGAAGCTCAACGCGAGGCTCTCGGACTTGCCCGACACGCGCCGCATGCACTGAAGCGTCGCGCAGGTCGGATGATTCTGGCCGACGAATGAGAGACGGGAAACCCCCAGACGCGAGCGAGAAGATGGAAGAGAAGTACCTGAGCCGCCACTTCGGGATCGACAAGGCGTACAACCTGGACGTGTACGAGCAGCAGGGGGGTTACTCCACGCTGCCGAAAGCGTTCGCGATGGACACCGACGCGATCATCGCAGAGATGAAGAAGTCGAACCTGCGCGGTCGCGGCGGCGCGGGCTTCCCCACGGGCGTGAAGTGGGGCTTCATGCCGCGCGACTCCGACGTCGAGAAGTACCTCGTGGTCAACGCCGACGAGGGCGAGCCTGGGACCTTCAAGGATCGCATGATCATGGAGCTCGACCCTCACCGCTTGATCGAGGGCTGCGTCATGACCGCGTGGGCGCTCGGCCTGCGCACGGGCTACATCTTCGTCCGCGGCGAGCTCCAGCTCGCGATCCGTCGCCTCGAGGTCGCCATCAAGCAGGCCTATGAGAAGGGCTACCTGGGCAAGAACGTATTGGGCAAGGGGCTCGACTTCGACCTCTACGTCCACTCCAGCGCGGGCGCCTACATCTGCGGTGAGGAGACGGGCCTGATCGAGGGCCTCGAGGGCAAGCCGGGTCAGCCGCGCATGAAGCCCCCGTTCCCGGCCATCGTCGGCGTCTTCAACAAACCCACGCTCGTGAACAACGTCGAGACGATCGCGGCGGTGCCGTTCATCCTCGAGCACGGCGGCGAGCACTGGGCGTCGATGGGCATCGAGCGCAACGGCGGCCCCAAGCTCTACGGTCTCTCGGGCCACATCAACAAGCCTGGCGTCTACGAGGCCCCCAGCGGCATCACCGTCCGTGAGCTGCTCGAGCGCTTCGGTGGTGGGATGCGTGAGGGCAGCGACCTCAAGGCGTTCATCCCCGGCGGCTCGTCCTGCGCGGTCCTCCTCCCCGAGTCACTCGACGCCCAGATGGGCTTCGAGACGCTCCGCGAGGCGGGCAGCTCCATGGGCACTGGCTGCATCACGTTCATGGACCAGACGACCTGCATGGTCCGCCTGTCCGCTCGCCTCGCGCACTTCTACCACCACGAGTCCTGTGGCCAGTGCACTCCGTGTCGCGAGGGCACCGGCTGGGCCTACAAGGTCCTCAATGCCATCGAGGCCGGTCAGGGCACCCCCGACGACCTCGCGCTCATCCAGGATATGATCACCGGCATCGCCGGCAACACGATCTGTGCCCACGGCGACTCGCTGGTCATCCCCGTGCGCAGCTACATCGAGAAGTTCGGCCAGGAGTTCGAGGACCACGTCCAGAACAAGCGCTGCCCGTTCCCGCGCTGGCGCAAGATGCGCAACACTCAGCGCATGAGCGCGTGAGCCCTGGCGCTCCCCTCGAGACCTCGTCCTGACATGAGAAGGGGCGCGGGCGCATCGCGCCTGCGCCCCTTCTCTCGTATGATGCCTGTCGAAGAGCACCCCCAGCGCAGCGAGCAGACATGACCCCCGAACACGACACCTCCAACGAGCTGTTCGTGCGCCACGAGCTCCTGGGACAGGGCGCGCTGGGCCAGGTCTGGCGCGCGTCGGTTCGCGGCCAGCCGGGGCGCGAGGTCGCGCTGAAGGTCCTGCGCACCGACCGCGCCGTGTCCGCGTCCACCAGGCGAGACTTCTTGCGCGAGGCGCTCGCCCTCTCCTCGCTCGACCACGCAGGCATCCCTGGCGTGGTCGACGTCGGCGCGCAAGGTGGCGAGCCCTACATGGCGATGCAGTACGTCCGCGGAGAGACGCTGCGCGAGGCCGCCCGTTCCGCCACGTGGCCTCAGCTCCAGCGGTGGCTCCTCGACGTCCTCGCCGCGCTCGCGCATGCGCACGCGCGAGGCGTGGTCCATCGCGACGTCAAGCCGGACAACATCCTCATCGCTCGCCGCGGCGCGGTCCGGGGCGCCTCGCTCGTGGACTTCGGCCTCGCCGAGCTCCCGAAGGGTCGGCTCGTGTCAGGCGAGCAGCCCGACGTCGCGACCTCCGATCAGATCGCCGGCACGCCCGCGTTCATGTCGCCGGAGCTCGTGTCTTCCGAGCTCGGCCCTGTCTCTTATACACATCTCCGAGCCCACGAGAC
>CAJXPN010000385.1 GCA_913058025.1 uncultured Myxococcales bacterium
GCAGCGTCAGATGTGTATAAGAGCCAGGACGTTGCTCTCGCTGAGCATCCTCAACGACGAGCAGACCTACGACGCGACCATCGAGGACCTGAACGCCGGCGAGCTCGCCGACGCCAGGCTCATTCGTCTAAGCCAGGTCCAGGTCCGCCCCGCGCAGCTCTCTTACCGGTTCTTCTACAACAACCTCGTGCCCAAGATCGAAGGCGGCGTGGGCTTCAACTTCCAGTCGGTCGAGCTGACCGACTTGCGCTCGGGCGCCCCCCGCGTGCTCACCCAGACCGAGCCCTTCTGGGGGCTCGGCGTGAGCGCGCAGTACTTCTTCACGCCGCGCTGGTACGCCTCGGCGCGCTACGGCTTCCAGGCCCCGCTCAACGCCGACGTCGGCGTCCAGCACTTGCTCACGTTCGCCGTCGGCGGCGCGTTCCCCAACATCTTCGGCTTCGAGCCCGTCCCGCCGGCCAAGCTCTCTGGAGAGGCCCTCGACGAGGACGACCCTGCGACCGGGGACCCCGACGACCCTGGCGTCGACGCGGCCACGGGTACGGACGCCGACGCCCCCGCCACTGACGCCCCGGCCGAGGAGGTCCCCCGATGAAACGCCTCGCACGTACGCTCGCGCTCGCGCTCACGCTCGGACTGCCCGCGGCCGCTGCCGCGCAGCAGCCCACGCCCGCCACGCCGACCGCGCCGGCGACCACCCCGAAGGTCGACTTCGCCTCTGTCTTCAAGAAGGCCAACGCCGCCTACAACGGCGGCGAGTACGCCGAGGCGATCCGGGGCTACCGGGTCGCCGTCGCGCTCGAGCCCGCCCGCGCCGAGACCTACAGGAACATGGCGCGCGCGTACTTCTGGCTCGGACAGTACGCCGCCGCCGTCGCCTACTACGACATGTTCCTGACCGAGTTCCCCGACCGCGCCGCCGACGAGCAGATCCAGCGCGAGCGCAAGCTCGCCGCGTCCCGCGCCATCGAGCCCTGGACCACCCCCGCCGACCAGCGCGCCGCGCTCGGCAAGCTCCAGCGGGAGCTCTCGCGCGGCGCCGGCCTGCTCGCCGACGGCTCGGGATCGTGGACCGCCTACGAGGGGCTGCTCCGCACCGGCTACGCCCACCCCAACCTCATCAGGCTCCGCGCCCGCGTCGCCGACGCGCTGCTGCGTGAGCACGACGACGCGCTCGCGCAGAGGCCCAGCGAGCCCGCGCCGCTGCTCGACCTGGAGGCCTGGGCGCTCCAGCGCGCGCGCCTCGAGGCCGCCTCCGAGATCGCCGACGAACCGAGGACCCGCGACGCCATCGCGCGCCGTGGGCGGCTCCACGTCGCCGCCACGCAGCTCCTGCTGGGCCGCTACGTCGAGGCCGCCGCCGCCGCCGAGGCCGCCGCCGAGGCCAACCCCGACATGCTCTTCGCTCAGTGGTTCCTCGTCACTGCGCTCATGCACGCCAACCGGCCCACCGACGCCCTCGCTCGCCTCGACGCCCTCGTCCCGCGCCTGCGCGACGAGGCGCCCACGCTGCTCCCCTACGAGCGCATCGTCCGCGCCATCATCTTCCAGAAGGTCGACCGCGCGCCCGAGGCCGCCGACATCTATATGGAGGTGCTCTCACGTGACCTGTAATGTAAACATTCTCATGGCCTCGTGCGTCCTGCTCGCCACCTCGTGCGCGACCCCTTCAGCGCCCGTGAGCCGGACATGCGATGGGATCGAGGTCAAGGGCGACCCTGGCATGTTCACGCTCCAGGGCGCCTCGCTCGGGGACGCCACCGTCGGCCCCGTCGAGGCGTGCGAGGAGGAGGACTCCTTCTACGCCCGCATCGAGCGCGCGCAGGGCACCCGCTCCCTCATCATGGGACGCGGCGACTACCCCGGGAACCTCGCCGGGTGCTCCGAGCTCCCCGCCGACGACGCCGACCCGGGCGCGTGCCCCGTCGTCCAGATCGACGCCTTCTCCAACGGCGTCGCCGAGCGCATGAAGGATGAGGGCGTCCAGATCATCGGCGCCGGCCTCGGCCCCTGCGGCGACATCGGCGGTGACCTCGCCGCGTGGCGCTTCTCCATCGCCGTGAACGACTGGGCCGACGCCGACGCCACCGCGCGCATCATCTCCGACGAGCTCCGTCGCTGGGACCTGCGCGACTCCATCGGCCTGGCCGTCCAGCCCATCGCGTGCGGCATCCCGCTCTGAGCGCGTCTCGTCTTTACCCCACCGCGTGACCCACCCTATAACTGCTCCACACGATGTAACCCGCCTGACATCAGGAGCCCCGATGAGACACCTCGCGCCTGCGCTGCTCTGCGCCTTCGCCCTGGCCGCGTGCGACCCCGCGCCCAAGGCCGAGCCCTCCGCCAAGACCGACGCCCCCGCCGAGGGCGCGACGACCCAGGGCGCGACGACCCAGGGCGCCGCCACCAGCGGCCTGGCGCCCTCCGACAAGAATGGCGAGACCTCCGCGCTCAGCGGCAAGAAGGACTACGACCCCGCGAAGTCCGCCGCGAGCAGCCGCTCCTTCCGTCAGCTCCTCAACGACGGCCGCGCCAAGGTCAAGGCGGGCGACCACGCCGCCGGCGTCTCGCTCTACATCGAGGCGCTCGCGATCGACCCCAACCACGCGCGGCTCCTCTCCGAACTCGGCTGGGCGAACTTCAAGCTGAACGAGCTCGACGAGGCCGAGGAGTTCACCCGCTCCTCCATCGCCCACAGCCGCGACGACAAGGTCCGCGGCGCCTCGCTCTACAACCTCGGCCGCATCCACGAGGCCCGCGGCGACTCCGACGAGGCCGCCACCGCGTACTCCAACTCGCTCACCGTGCGCCCCGGCAACGCCATCGTCCAGAAGCGGCTCGACGCGCTCGAGAGCGGCGGCGCCGCCGTCGCGGACCCCAACGCCACGTGCCGGTTCGGCAAGCAGGACTCGAAGACCCCGAAGCCGAACCCCTCGGAGGTCTGCCAGGCCTACCTCGGCGAGATCGGCGAGGCGATGGCGGCGTCGGCCGGCGGCGTCGACACCAACTGCCTCGACTCCGACAACGAGGGCGCGCCGACGGCCAAGCCCGGCGGCGTCGACGTCGTCACCTTCCGCTACGAGGTCGTCCAGGACGAGATGATCGTCGACGTCGTCGCCGTCCTTCGCGAGGACGGCTGGTGGACCCACGAGTTCAACCAGTACGGCCGCCTCGGCAACTCCTACAACGGCAACGACTCCGCCTTCGAGGAGCTCAAGGTCGACGACCTCGACAAGCTCGGGGACCCCGACCTCATCATGACCTACCACTTCAGCTCCTACGACGGGGACTACGGCGAGAACACCGTCGAGCTCTACGACGAGGTCTCGAAGACCCTGCTCGATCCCCACGCCGACACCCCCGAGCTCCTGGGCTTCTTCCTGACCAAGCGCCACCAGAGCTTCGGCGCCTGGCTCGAGGAGGACGACCTCCCAAAGAGCGAGGACGAGGTCTACGTCGACCAGGCGTCCAAGCTCTCCTACGAGTGGGAGGCCGTCGTCGTCGAGGACGTGCCGGGCAAGGAGCCCGCGACCCCCGCCGCGCGCTTCATGTTGGCCGAGATCCCCAACCGCTGCTACCACAGCGTCCCTCAGGTCTACTGAGCTGCGCCTCCCCAGTGGTCACCATGAGGTCGCTCCTCGCGCTCGCGTCCTGCGCGACGCACACGCCGGCCGAGCGCCTCTCCGACTCCGACTGAGTCCACGACTGGGCCGACGCCGACGCCGCCGCGCGCATCGTCTCCGACGAACTCCGCCGCCGGGACATCGCCAGGTCGCTCGCGGTCTCCGTAGAACCTCGCCAGTGAGTCATGGCTCTCTGGAGGCGTGGCCGCCGGCTCGGGCGCGTTGGCGACGCCCTATCGATGCGCGGGCGCCTCGATCACGCCGTCCGGGCACGCCAGCGTGAGCTCGCCGTGCGCCCCGAGCGTCGACTCGAGCACGAGCGCGCCCGCGGCGCCGCCATGTGACATCCTGGCCAGCGGCGCGAACCCCAGCGACGCGCCTTGCGCGTCGAGCACCTCGCACACCTCGCCGGTGCTCGGGTCGCGCTCGACGCTGCGCGCGCCCCAGCGCGCGGGCTCGTCGTCCGACCACATGAGCCAGCGCCACGCCCGCTCGGGGCCCTGCACGGCGCCCGCGCCCGATCGCGCCCACACCGCGCTCATCCGGTCGTAGATCCCGCCGTAGGTGTAGTCCGAGGACCACTGCTCGTCGCAGTATCCCATGTAGTCCGCCGCGCCCTCGGGGCCATAGATCGTCCCGCTGCGGCTGTCCCAGCCCCACACGCCGACGTCCCCTCCCGAGTAGGGGTAGTTGCGATCCCGGCTGAAGAACGACACGTCGCACGGCGCGTGTCCTCGCCCGTGCATGTGCCCGAGCTCGTGCACCAGCGTCCACGTCCAGCGGTCGCCGCCGAACCCCAGGCCCGTGCCCACCCGGTAGCTCGAAGACGACGCGCTCGACACCGTGAAGCTCTGCCCGGTCGTGCAGCGCCCGTTGCAGTACGCGTTGAAGTCCACGTCCGGCGCCACGAGCCCGTAGTAGTAGGCCTCGTCCGCGCCATCCATCGTCTTGAGACGGCGCAGCTCGGTGTTGAAGTCGCCCCAGTCCACCGAGCCCGTCCACGAGATCTCCTCGCGGATCGACAGGTCCAGGTTCGCCATCGGATACAGCGCGCGGACGGCGCCCTCGAGCCTCCCGAGCTGCTCCATCGACAGGTCCGGCATGCGGCCCGAGCCGTCACGATCCCAGCGGATCGGCACGAGCACGAGCTCGAGCGTCCCCGTCTCGTCCGTGGCGCCCAGCGACGCCGGCGCGCCATCGGTCGGCCACCTCGCACCGCTCGGCGCGTCCGATGCGACCTCGACCGGTCCCTCCCCGATCAACCTCACCTGGACCCGCGTCCCCGTGGTGATCCGCTCCGGCGGCACGCGCGTCTCGAAGATCGTCACGCGCGACAGGACGTCGCTCGAGCCGCTGATCTGGCGCGTCTGCGCGAAGACTTCCTCGCCGCCCGCGCCGTCCACGAGCACGAACTCGGCCAGGACCTCCCGCGGCGTCCAGCCCGGCCCGACCTCCACGAACGCGCGCAACAACGTCTCGCGGTTGGCCACGAGCGGGATCTCGGGGATCGACGCCTCGCCCTCCTCCATCACCGGGACCCTCACCGTCTGGTACGCCTCGACCTCCGAGATCGTGATCCCGCCCATCAGCGTCCGGCCCTCGGGCGGCCTCACGTCCGGCTCGGGCTCCCCGACGTCCTCGGGCGCGGCCACGTCCCGGGCGCTCGACGCGTCGGGGG
>CAJXPN010000386.1 GCA_913058025.1 uncultured Myxococcales bacterium
ACGACGCGATCGCGCTCACCTCCACAGGCTCGACGCGCGACGAGCGCGCCGAGGCGCCGGGCAGGCTCGCGAGCGGTGAGCTCCAGGTGATCTTCACCGTCGACCTCTACAACGAGGGCGTGGACATCCCGAGCGTGGACACGCTGCTGATGCTGCGCCCGACCGAGTCCGCCACCGTCTTCCTCCAGCAGCTCGGCCGCGGCCTGCGGCGCGCGCCCGGCAAGTCGTGCGTGACCGTCCTCGACTTCGTCGGCCACATGCACGACACGTTCGACCTCGCTGGCCGCTACACCCTCCTCACCGGCCGCACCCGCGCCGAGCTCGCCCATGAGCTCGCCGAAGACGACGGCCTCTACCTCCCGTCCGGCTGCGCCATCGACCTCGACCGTGTCACCACGGCGCGCGTGCTCGCCCACATCGAGGCGTCGCTGAACACGTCGCTCGCCACGGTCACGCGAGACCTCATCGCCGCCGGCGACGTCACGATGGCGCAGTTCCTCGACCGCTCCGGGATGGACGTCGCCGACCTCTACAGGACCGGCTCCTGGTGGTGGACCAAGCTCAGGCTTCGCGCCGGGCTGCCCGTCGAGGTCGAGGAGTCCGCCCACTCGAAGGCGCTGCGTTCGGCGATCGGCGCGCGACTCCACCGCCTCATCCACGTCGACGACTCCGAGCGCCTCGCGCTCTACCGCGGCCTGCTGTCGGGGACGAAACCGGCCGCGCTACCCTCCGACGACTACCATCGTAACATGCTGATCATGCTAATGAATCAGGTCTGGGGTAAGCGCCCGGACGGCCCCGCCGATCTCGACGACGCGATCGCCGAGCTGTGGGGAGAGGAGGGCGTGCGCGAGGAGCTCGTGGAGCTCCTGGGCGTGCTCGAGGAGCGCGCCGGCGTCGTCACCACGCCGCTCGTCGAGGTCTGCGACGCGTGGCCCGCGGACGCCCCGCTGGCCCTCCACGGGAGCTACACGCGCGAGGAGGCGCTCACGGCGCTCGGTCGCGTGGGGTTAGGTGAGTCGTCGGGGAGCCGCGAGGGCGTCTGGCGTGACCCGGCGCGCAAGATCGAGCTGCTGTTCGTGACGTTGGACAAGGACCCGGACCGCTTCGCCCCCGACGTGAGGTACCGCGACTACCCCATGGGCACGACCCGGTTTCACTGGGAGACGCAGAACTCGGCAGCGCCGCACACGTCGGTGGGCAAGCGCTACATCGACCACGTCGCGCTCGGCTGGACGGTGGTGTTGTTCGTGCGTGAGAACGACAAGGACCGGCGCGGAGTGTCTGGCGCGCCGTTCCGCTGCCTCGGGCCGGTGACCTACCGGCGCCACACGGGCAGCAAGCCGATGGCGATCGTCTGGGAGCTCACGCGCGCCATGCCCCACGGGATGTTCGAGCAGGCGCGCCAGGTGTCATGAGACGGCGCGCTCCTGTGAGGAATCAGGCAGCACCTGAGCGTTCGTGTCCGCGACCGAGTCCGAGATCGGAGGGGAATCCTCCATGTGCCAGGGGTCCTCGATGACGCGCTTGAAGATCTTGGCGACCGAGCCGAGCTGGTAGCCGTCGATGAACCGGTGGTCGATGGTGGCCATGATGTTGATGGTGTCGCGGACGGCGAGCTCGCCGTCGACGACCACGGGGCGCGGCTTCATGGCGCCGACGAGCAGCAGGATCGGCACGCGCGCGAACGGCGTGGGCGGGGCGTAGCCCTCGTCGAACCCGAGCATCCCGACGCTCGTGATGACGGCTGCGCCGAAGGGGAACTTCTCGATCCCCATGAGCTTGCTGTCGATCCCGAGCGCGCCGCCGAGGAAGCCGTTGACCCACAGGACGCTCGGGAGGAGCACGCGCGGGACCATCTTGAGCACGTTCATCATGTGCGAGAGCTGCTTGTCGTCCTTGGAGTGCAGCCGCTCGGCGCGCTCGCGCAGCTCGCGCGCGATGTCGGCGACCGACTTGGTGTCGGCGTCGTCGATCTTGAGCTTGAAGAGGTTCTTGCCGTCCTCGAGCGCGACGAGGAAGGAGACGCTCACGCTCGGGTAGGGGATGAAGCGCCTGAAGAGGATGCGGCCGTTGAGCGTCGGCGTCGCCGCCAGCGCTTCGCCCAGAGCCTTCCCTATCAAGTGCGTGATCGTGACCTTCTGGCCCGTCGTCTCGCGGATGTGCGCGAGGTACTTCTTGGCCTCGGTGCAGTCGAGGGTGAGCTTCCCGTAAATGTTGCCTTCGGCCGGCGCGGCCCAGGTCGCGATGGCCATCTTGCGGCGCAGAGTCATCGGTTCTTCTCGTGGGTCGAGGGAGGGGTTTGAACCGAGCATACCACCCAAACACCCCCTCGCGACAACGAGCGCGGCCTACAATGCGTGAGCCAGACTCTCAGCGCCCGCGCGCGAATTGCTCGATCTGGTGGGCGGGGATGGCGCCCTGGCGGCGGTCGCGCTCCGCGCCGCCCTCGAAGACGGCCATCGTGGGGATGGCGCGGACGCCGAACCGGGCGCCGAGCCCGGGGTGTGCCTGGGTGTCGATCTTGACGACGAGGAACTCACCGCGGCTCGCGGCCGCGGCGCGCTCGAGTTCGGGCGCGACCGAGAGGCACGGTCCGCACCACGGCGCCCAGAAGTCCACGAGCACGGGGACGGGCGAGGCGGCGACGAGCGCGTCGAAGTGCGCGCCGTCGCGTACGTCCATCGGGGCGTGGGGCAGCGGGAGCGTCGCCTTGCATGAGCCGCACGTCCCGGCCGTGTTCAGGCGCGCGAACGGCACGCGGTTGGAGGTGTCGCATTCGGAGCAGCGGATGATCACGCCGCGGGCGTCGAGCTTGTGCTTCATCGTGGACCTCATCGTCGTTTGGTTTCGTCGAGTCGAGCGCGTGAACTTCCGCGCCTCGTCTACCGTTCAGGACACGTCGTGGGTGAGTTCGAGCTCTGCGTGGACGGCCTGAGTGAGCTCTCCACCTTGCGCGTCGCCCTCGCGCATGGTGATCCTGCCTCCGAGCTCGGCCTTCTCCCTGGCCCGCTCGTCACGCTCGAACAACGCCTCGTGCACGACGACGCGAACCTCCTCGACGTCGTTGTGCAGGCTCGACGACGAGCTCGCGAAACCTTGCCAGGACGCCAATGAGGTCACCGAAGCGAGGATCGTCACCGCCAGCGGGATCAACGCCCACTCCGAGTCCCTCAAGAGGAACAGGACGTCGCCGCCCTCGGTCATGAGCTCCGAGAGCACGATAAACAACAGCAACACACACGAGGCGGTGCCCGCCAGCGCCACGAACCCTGAGACCAAGGCGCTCGCTCCGAACATGAGCGCGAAGGGGCTCTTGACGGAGATGCTGACCGCGTTTCGAGTCAATGCGCTCGCGCGGCTCTCTTCGTCGTTCATGCTCCTGTCTCCATGCCGGGTAGGCGTGCTTCCGTCATCGACGCCCTTCAACGTAGACACGCACTCCGAAAAAGCATGGCACCTGGTGCTATGATTGTCGACAGTGGTGCCGGCGTGACGTCCTCCGCGGCGCGTGTATGATGGCCCCACTCCACAGCCACGAGCCTTCGAAGATGTCCCAACGCCCCGAGGAGCCCACCGCGCGTGGGATCATCCACCCGTACGATCGCATCTACTGGGACATCTTCGTCTTCGGCGCGATCATGGTCTCGGCCTTCGAGATCCCCTACGACTGGCTCGTGGGGTGGCAGAACCCGACGCTCGCGCTCGCGTTCGACCTCGGGTTCTTCATCGTCTTCTCCGCGGACATGGTCCTCAATGCCCTGACGATGAGGGAGCGCTCGGGGTCGGGCCTGTGGGGTTGGCGTCGGCTCGCGTGGTGGACGGGCGCCGAGGACGAGGACGCCGAGCGCGTCGACCGCCGGTCGGCGCGCGTGCTCGATTCGAACCCCGATATCGCGATGGATTACATGCGCTCGGGCTGGTTCCCGATCGACCTGCTCTCGGCGATCCCCTGGGGCCTGCTCGCGGCGTCTTTCTCACCGCTGACGTCACTGAGGCTGCTCCGGCTGCTCCGTCTGGCCCGCCTCTTCCGCGTCCTCCGGCTCACGCGCGCGATCTACCTGCTCGAGCGCATCCGGCGCGCGGTGCCGTCTGTGCCGAGCGTCGAGCGGCTGCTCTTCATCGCCATGAGTATCCCCTGGATCGCCCACCTGTTCGCCTGCCTCGTCTTCCACTTCGAGCGCGCCCACGGCACCAGCGTCCCGACCTACAGCGACGCGTTCCACGCGATGTGGATGGCGCTCATCGCCCGCAAGACCGTCCTGGGTGAGGGCGTCTCCGACCCGACCTACTACCTCGGCATGGCGGGCGTCCTGCTCTCCGTCTTCGTCATCGCCGCGGTCACCGGCAACCTCGCCGCGCTCTACACCTCGATCGACTTCGGCCGCGACGAGAACCCCCACGTCGTCATGGAGAACCACAGCGTGGTCGTGGGGTGGAACCACAACGTCTTCTCGGTGATCACGCAGCTGCTCGCGGCCGAGCGCGACCCACGCTCGGCCTCCGGCGACATCGTCCTGCTCTCCTCACGCACCGACGCCGAGGTCTGGCGCGCGTTCGACGAGTTCGGGCTCTCCTTCGACCCTCGCAGGCTGACCGTCCACACCGGCTCGACCCAGTCGATCCAGAACATCCGCCGGCTCTCGATCGGCCGCGCGCGCCACGTCATCCTGCTCGGCGGCCTGCACGACGAGGGGCGCTCCAGGGACCTCATGCGGCGCGCCGACGGGGAGGTCCTGAAGACGCTCCTGGCGTGTTGCCACGCGTTCGACCTCGACGAGTGGGCGAGGGCGAGCCGGAGGGGCAGGGGTCGCCTCGGCGTGGTGACGGCGGTGCACTCGCGCAGGGTCGCGACGATGCTACAGCAGGGCATGCCCAGGCGCTCGGCCGACTCCGACGTGCTCGACGTCGCGGTGGTGGACGTCGAGGACATGATGGCGCGTTGCATCGCGCAGGTGACCTCTGACGCGGTGCTCTCGCACCTGCTGCGCGAGTTGTTCTCGTACACGGTCGGAGACGAGAGCCGGGGCGGCTCCCACGAGATCTACGTCGTCGAGCTCGACGAGCTCCGCGGCCCTGACGGTCGCGGCCTCTCGCTCGACATGATGGCCGCGCTCGGAGAGCGCGCCGAGATCGTCTTCGACGATCTCGTCGGCGCGATGCCCGACGCGCTGCCCATCGGCTTCTACACGCGCCCCGAGGTCGTCCCGCAGGAGTCGCGCCACCTCTACGCGGCCCAGCTCGACGCTGTCTCTTATACACATCTCCGAGCCCACGAGACAGGCAGAAATCTCGT
>CAJXPN010000387.1 GCA_913058025.1 uncultured Myxococcales bacterium
CGTGCGCGTCGTGCGCGTCTTCGTCGTCGTTCGCGTCGTCGGTGTTCGCGTCTTCGGCGTCCTCGTCGGCGTCCTTGTCGGCGTCGTCGACGAGCCCCCCCTCGACCTCGCTCGCGTCCTCTTCAGGCTCCTCCTCTGGAGATGAAACCTCCTCGGAGACCTCGCCTCCGAGGTCGCTGGCGGCGGCCTCCGTTGCGGGGGTCGCGGGGTCGCCTTCGTCGGGTGCCTCGGCCTCGGCCGCGCGCTCGGCGTCGCCGCCTGGCGTGGTGAGGGGGGCGTCGTCCTGGGTCTCGTCGTCTCGGGACATGATGTGGTCGTTCTCGCCGCGTGGAGGTGGCCGCAAAGATGGTTTCGAGGGGCCTCGAGGCACGCTACCAGCGGGCATCGTGACCCGCAACGCATGCGCTCGCGGGGCGCGGATGGAAACGTCACGGGGAGCCCGCGGAATTCCCCGAGAGGCCTCCGTGAGATCCGGGCGCGCTTTGCGCGCAGGCAGAGAGTTCCCTATAGATGCCGGGTCGGATGAGGACCAGAGAAGGAGTGGGGCGATGAGGAGTGGGATCGCGTGGGTGTCGTGGATGTGTGGCGTGGCGCTCGCGGCGTCCTCGTGTGGGACCGAGCCGACGCCGCCCGTGGAGCCGGACCCGTGCGCGGTGCCCGCCGACGTCGAGGGTGAGGACGAGGACGGTGACGGCGTCGCAGACCTCTGCGACAACTGCCCCGCCACGCCCAACCCCGACCAGCTCAACTCCGACTGGGACGAGGTCGGCGACGCCTGCGACGACGACAAGGACGACGACGGCTACCTCGACGTCGACGACCTCTGCCCGCTCGTCTACCACCCGCTCGCTGAGGACGCCGACGGCGACGGCATCGGCGACGTCTGCGACCCCTGCCCCCGCGGTGAGGACGGCTCCGACCGCGACTCCGACGGCGTCGACGACTGCGCCGACCTCTGCCCCGACCTCCTCGACCCCGAGAACATCGACTCCGACGGCGACGGCGTCGGCGACGCCTGCGACGTCTGCCCGCTGGTCGCCGACGCGTCCCAGCTCGACTCCGACGGCGACGGCGACGGCGACGCCTGCGACGAGGACGCCGCGTTCTCCGTCGTCGAGGCGACCACGTCCTCGATCCAGGCCGCGATCCGCGCCGGCGACGTGACCTGCGCCGAGGTCGTCGAGGCGCACCTCGACCTCATCCAGCGGCGCGACAAGGACACCGCCGACGGCGCGCCGCTCAACGCCATGGTCATGGTCAACCCGAAGGCGCGCGATCAGGCCGCCGCGCTCGACGCCTACTTCGCGCGCGAGGGCGAGCTGAAGGGCCCGCTCCACTGCTCCCCGTTCGTGGTCAAGGACCTGTTCGACACCGCGGAGTTGCCCGTCTCCAGCGGGTCACTCTCGCTCGTGGACTCGCGCCCCGGCGCCGACGGCTTCGCCGTCGGCAGGATCCGCTCCCGCGGCGCGATCCTCATCGGCACGACGTCGATGGACGAGTTCTCAAAGGGGATCTACGGCGTGAGCTCGCGCAGCGGGCGCGCGGGCAACGCCTACGATGGGGACAGGAACGCCGGCGGCTCGTCGAGCGGCTCCGGCGTCGCCGTCGGGTCGAGCTTCGCGGTCGCCGGGCTGGGCACGGACAACTGCGCCTCGCTCTCGGTGCCCGCGGCCTACAACGGCCTGGTCACGCTGCGCTCGAGCACGGGCGTGGTCAGCCTCGGCGGGATCTTTCCGAGCAGCCGCCTCGACGCGGTCGCCGGCCCGATGGCGCGCACCGTGCGCGACCTCGCGCTCTTCTTCGACGCCATGGCCGCGCACGACCCCGCCTACGACATGACCCGGCTGCGCGACGGCGCGCGCCCCGAGAGCTACCTCGCGCACCTGGACTCGGACGGCCTGCGCGGCCGCCGCGTCGGGGTCCTGCGCTCGATCGGGCGCGGCACCACCGAGGACTACAAGAACGCGTTCACCCGCGCCGACACCCACACCCACCAGGTCTACTCGCGCGCGCTCGGCCAGCTCGAGGCGCTCGGCGCCACCGTCGTGGAGAACGTCTTCCTCGACGACCTGAACATGCGACGCTCCGGGGAGGGCGCCGCCCAGGACATCGACGCCTACCTCGCCCGCGTCGACGGCCCCCACTCCGACTACCGCTCGATGTGCAAGAGCGACCAGATCTCGAAGTGGGCCAAGAACTCCGACGAGCGCTGCGACTCCAACCACCTGCGCGCCACGACCATCGGCCGCATCGGCGGCGACTCCTACGACTCCATCGAAGAGCGCTACGCCGAGAACGCCGCCTACATCGCGAGCGTGATGGACGCCCAGGACCTCGACGCGCTCGTCCTCCCCGTCGACGCCTACGGCGCCGCGCGCACCCAGAACGCCAAGACCAACTGCGTGGTCACCTCCGTCTCCGGGACGCCCAGCATGAACATCCAGGTTGGCTTCTCCGAAGACTCCCCGGCCATGCCCATCGGCATGATGTTCATCGGCCGGCGCTACTCCGAGCCGCTGCTCTTCGAGCTCGCCTACGCCTACGAGCAGGGCACGCGCCACCGCCGCCCGCCTCGCCGCGCGTTCACCTCCGACGACGGCCGCGACGTCCCGCCCCTCGACGTCGCCGAGTTCAACGCCGCCGGCCTCGAGATCGGCCAGCTCGCCTTCTCCGAGGTCCTCGAGGACGCCGACAGCAGGTTCGCGCTCTCCGGCGCGGTCTTCAGGCTCCTCGTGCAACGGGTCACGCGCGCCCGCGGGTGGACCTGGGCGGTCGAGCCCGCGCCCTGAGCGTGGCGGAGCTCCCAGGAGCTCGCCGCCAACACGACAGGATCAGCGCACCACGCGCAGCGCGTCGATGAACAGCGCGCCGCCCTCGACCTCGAGCTCGACCTCGCCGACCTCGTCGAGCGTGATCGGCACGACGAGCTGTGTGTAGCGGTTGGTCAGCGGACGCGGCCCGATGTGCTCGGCGCCCACCCCGACCCGCTGCTCGCCACCGTCGACGCCGCGCAGCGTCACCACGAACGATGGCGCGGTCGCCCCGTCCGCGCCCTTGACCCGCGCCTGGAGCGTGGCGCCCGTGACGCCCTCGATCCCTTCGAACGAGGTCCTCCAGACGCCTGCCTGACCCGACGGCGGCGTCATGCGCAGCGATGTCGCGCGTCGGTGGCCGGCCGAGGGCGAATCCTCGTCTGGCTTGAACGTGAAGACCTCCTCGGCGGCCTCCATCGACACGACCTCGTTCGCGCCGCCGAGCGCGTTGGTCGACGGGTCGGCGCGGTCGAAGTCGTCGATGAGCGTGGCGTCCTCTCCCGGCGCTCTCCAGCGCGTCGCGGCGCCGAGCGCGCTGACCTCGTTGGCCTCCAGCGCCTCGGCGCCGCCGTGACCGTAGAGGACGTCGGACATGTCGAGCGGCGCGAAGTCGGGCGAGGCCGACCCGTCGCTCAGCCCGATGACCGACGCGAGGAACGCCGTCGTGAAGTGCTGCGTGACGTCGTGCTGCTCGCGCTGGGTGATGAGCGGCTCGTCGTCGGGCTCCTGCGGGATCGTGTCGGCCGTCCAGGCGTGGATGCCTCCATTGATCGTGACCATCGTGTACGCGCCGTCGAGCACCTCCTCGGTGACCTCGACGTGGGGGTAGTTCAGGTCGACGTCCTCGCCCGCGGTGAACCCGATGTAGGGCGCGTCGACGCGCGGCGAGCCGAAGCCCGACATGCTCAGCGGCTGCAGGCCGATGACGCCCGCGACCGGGTAGTCGGCCGCGTTGTAGGAGAGCAGCGACGAGCCGCCGCCCCGGCTGTGCCCGGCGAACACGAGCTTGCCCGTGTCGACCCGCCCGAAGAGGCGATCCTCCGGGTCGGCGTTCATCGCCTCGAGCGCGGCGACCGCGTCGAGCTGGAGCTGCGAGCGCTCGTACAGGTTGTCCGAGTCGCGCCGGCAGTTCTGCGCCGTGTTGTCCACCGACGCCACCACGTAACCCCAGCTCGCCCAGTGCGCGTGCAGCGACCTGTAGCGCTCGAAGATCGGCACGCACGACCCGTCCTCCTCCTTGCGGTCCAGGTTCGAGTGGATGAACACCACCACCGGCCACGGCCCCGCCGCCGCGCTCGCGCCCTCGCCGGCGAGCGGGTCGCCGTTCGCCGGGAAGTGCACGTGCATGGCGATCTCGGCGCCGCCTTCGTCCTCGAACGTCGGGTGGTCCGCGCACGCATCGGCCGGGGACGAGGTCCACACGTGGTGCGGTCCAGGCTCCCAGAGCTCGCTTCGGGAGGCCTCGCCGCGCGCCGCGTACGACCCGGCCTCGGCGTCCCACGACACCTCGCACAGGTTCTGCGGGTCCGGGTCGGGCTCGGTCGTCTCGGCTGGGCCGCACGCGCTCAGGCACGCGAGCGCGAGGGCGAGGTGAATCGAGCGCGCGGGCGCGTGGCGTGGCGTCATGTCGTCCTCTCACTGGGGGCAGTCCCCCAGGATGTAACAGAAGCCCGCGGCCTGTTTCAAACCGGTCTCACTCCTCGGCGTCGCCTCGGCCAGCCCGCCTCCTGGCGAGCAGGCCGACGGGGTCGGGCCGCAGGTACTCCGCCACGAACCCGACGAGCAGGCACCCCAGCGCCAACGCCCACCACGCCTCACCGAACGACATCAACGCGAGGTCGAGCGCGTCCGCCGAGTCGCTGGCCGAGACATGTACGCCCAGGACTCGGCCGTACGATGACGGGTTCGATATGCTGCGGATGATGCTCGAGGTCTCGCCGCCGGCCATCTTGGTCGCGAAGTAGAGGGCCGCCGACGCGAGCGTCGCGCCGAGCAGCCAAGGCCGCAGCGCCCCGAGCGCGTGCGCGCCGCCAGGCGTGAGCAGGCCGCCGATCCATCCGAGGAGCCCGACCCCCGCGAGCGCGCGCTCCGATGTCTCGCCGCTCGTGCTGCGCGCCTCGATCGTGTAGCCACGCCGCGGCGCGAGCATCCCGAAGAGGGTGGGCGCGATGAGGAGTAGCAGGACCATTAGCGATTGCATGACCTCAGTGACGTCGATTGAGTCGCGGGTTCGGTTGTGATCTGGATCGCCCTGCCCGATCAACTCCGTGACGAGAATGGCGCGCGCTTTGGTGTGGTTCATGTCGACGCGCGTGCGCATGGTGGGCAGCGCGAAGAGCTTACGCTCGGGGGCGTACTCCTTCAGCCGTGCGCTGCGTTCACCGGTGACTTCGCCGCGGGTGTTGTAGGCGGCGGCCTCGAGCCCAGGCTCGAACTCCAGGGCCTTCGCCCACGCACCTGTCTCTTATACACATCT
>CAJXPN010000388.1 GCA_913058025.1 uncultured Myxococcales bacterium
TCTCGTGGGCTCGGAGATGTGTATAAGAGACAGACGTCGAAGAGCATCGGGAGGATTAGCCCGCCGACGACGCCCTCGATCGCGCGCCCGACGATCAGGCCGATCTCGAAGGGGGCCCAGGCCATGAACGCCATGACCCCGGCCATCGCGAGCTGGTAGAGGACGGCGACGCGGGGCCGGCGGCTCAAGATCTCGAACCGGTAGACGAGGAGCTGCCCGACGATCAGGCCGGCGAAGTAGACACCGAAGGCGAACGAGGAGCGGTCGCCGAGCTCCGCGCTGAGGATCGGGACGAGCCCGCTGACGACGACCCCGTCGACGAGCGCGAGCGCGAGCAGGACCCGCCAGAGGACTCGGATCAAGGCGAGAGCTCGTCGAGCAACGCGTCGTGTTCGGTGACGAGGAGCTCGCGCGCGCGCGCCGGCTCCACCCAGAAGAACTCGAACGTGACGGGGGCGTCGACGCCGAAGACCTCGGCGTGCTCCCAGGTCTCCGGGAGCTCGAGGCCGGCGCGCACGCGGAGCGCGAAGAAGTGGCGCTCGTGACGCTCATCGCCGCGTGCCTTACTGGCGACGTAGTGGCGCACGCCGAGGTGGGTCGCCTCGGGATCGAAGGTGTCGGGCCCGAGGCCCGTCTCCTCCTCGACCTCACGCCACAGCGTCTGCTCGGGCGACTCTCCAGGGTCGACGGTCCCGGCGGGGACCTGGAAGCCGGCCTCCGGGAAGTCGGGCTCGCGGAAGAGCAGGATACGCTCGCCATACAGGATGTAGGCGAACGCCTTCTGCATCTCGATCATGGTTCAGTCCTCGAGGTCGTCGATCATGCGCCACCCGCCACCTCGCTGGCGGCGGCGATGCTCCGGGAGGAGCTCGCTGCGCGCGTCGGAGGTGAGCAGCATACACGGGTCGAACCAGTGGATCGTGCGCGAGCAAGCCAACGGGTTCGACGCCTCACCGGAGAACTCGGGGTTGTCGGGGCAGCGGCGGTTCCAGAGCGCCCAGCGGTCGGGCTCCTCGTCGAAGCACAGGACCTCCTTGACGCCGCCGTTGCAGTTCGTGGCGATGACGAGGAACCCTCCAGGGAGCCTGGGGACCGCGTCGGGCACGTGGAGGACGACGTCGTGGTGGAACTCGCCCTGGAGCCAGTGGGCGCGTAGATCATAGCTACCGAAGATACCAAGAATCGTGCGGAGCGACTCGCCCAGTAGCAGGCAATGAGCGAGCTGCTCGACGATCGGGTGTGTATCCTGATGTGGCATGAGATGACTCCCCAGTTGGTGCAGTGAGTAGAGGGAACGCGCACGGGCGGCGGTTCATTCGCGCGGCGCGATGGCGCGCAACGTATCACGCCGAACGTGCAAGACGACGGAGCGGAGAGATGGAAGACGAGTACGAGTTCTTGGCCACGGTGCTCGAGGACGACGCGGAGGTCACGAGCCACTACGTGAGGGTCCCGGACGACGTGGCCCGAGCGCTCGTGGCGCGCGGGGTGACGAAGCTCGAGGGCAGGCTGGACCTGACCGTGTTCAGGAGGACGCTGCACCGCCACACGGGCGGAGGTCACGTGCTCAAGTTCGGCAAGTCGTGGCTCCGAGGGGCCGAAGTCAGAGCCGGGGATGAGGTCGTGATCGCGATGAGCGAGGACCCGAACCCCGAACGCGTCGACGTGCCCGTCGAGCTCGAGGAGGCGCTGGAGTGGGAGCCCGAGGCGCGCGCGGTGTGGGACGCGATGAACCCAGGCAAGCGGCGCACGCTCGCGTACCAGGTCGAGAGGGGGAAGAAGAAGGACACGAGGAGGCGAAGCGCGCAGAAGCTCCTGGCCCAGCTACAGGCCGAGGTGGAGGCGCGCGACGCCTGACCTCGCGTCAGCGGCGCCTGCGGCCGAGCCCGACGAGCCCGAGCAGCGCGAGCGCGAGCGCGCCGGGGGCGCCCGCGGGGGCGCCCGGCGAGGCCTGGACGCAGCCCTCGCTCTGGGAGTCGCCGCCCGAGCCGTCGGAGCCGCCGTCAGGAGACGGTGAGCCCGCGTCGGGGGAGCCCACGTCGGGGTCGGCGTCGATGGGACCCGCGTCAGGGTCAGAGGGCCCCGCGTCCGGGTCGATGGTGGGCTCCGGGCAGTTCAGATCGATCATGACCGGGTCGCTCTTCCAGCTGAAGACGTCGGACTCGGGGAGCTTGGCGCGCGCGATGACCTCGTGGGTGCCCTGGCTGATCGAGGACCCGCCCGCGTAGTCCGGGACGTCCTCGCAGATCGTGGCGAGCAGGGTCGAGCGGACGGTCTGATCGAGCTCGTTGGGCAGGATGTCCTGGAACGCACACGAGCTGTCGATGTGGAGGTACGACTCGCCGTCCACGGTGATGTCGTAGAAGAGCGAGTCCGCGAGCGGCTCGAGATCGGGCGGGAGCTCGATGGAGACGACGCGGTGCGCGGACAGGAAGTCCTCGCTACACACCGCCTCCGACTCGAACCCGATGGAGTCCACGGTGATGTCGCCGACCGCCAGGGTGAGCTTGGAGGTGGGGACGACCTCGATGATCTCGGTCTCGACGGAGACGACCTCCTCGATCTTGCCCGAGGAGATCTCGAAGGCGCACCCCGAGCCATCCCAGCCGGAGAGGTCGGCGGTGAACCGGTAGGACGAGCCGACCTCGAAGCCCGCCTCGGGCTTGATGAGGAAGTAGGTGCCCCGGTCGTTGCTTTTGGAGATGACGTAGGGGACGACCTCGTCGCCGTCGGCGCCGAGCTTCTCGAGCGTGAGCACGCCGTCGGGGATGTCACCGGGGGCGACGCCAGAGCCTGCGAGGAACCAGTAGAACCCCTCGGCCCCCGAGGCCAACGTGGAGCCGGTGAGGATGGTGTTCTTGCATTCGAAGATGCAGGAGCATGCGTCTGCCTCAGCCGGAACGAGGGTGGCGGTCGAGGCGAGCGCGGCGACGATCGCGAGCGACTTTATCGTGTTCATTTTGCCTTCTATATCAATACGTTGACGAGGTTGATGGGACGCCCGTCTTGACGTGGTCAGGACGTTAACACAGACCGCCGCGCGGAATCAAAACTGCCGGATGTCCGGCTCGCGCCCGACCGCGAGAGGAGGCCACGAGGTTGTGTTGTGGAGCACAACGAAAGAGTGAGACAATGGGCGCTCGGTATGTGCGTTCGAGCACATCATTGTCTTTGAAACGAAGGAGAGAACCCATGAAGAGAAACCTCACGTTCTTGCTCGGCAGCCTCATCGTGCTGACGGGGTGCAGCGAGGGGGGCGACGCTCAGGAGCCAGATGCTCCGCTCGCGTCGTCCGCCACGCGCACAGCCCGTCAAGCGATGGCGCCGAACCAGGACACGAACCTGTGGGCGAACCCGGCAGGATCAGTACCGGCCGGCAACAGCGGCGGCCCGACGAGCACGTGCGAGTTGGAGGTGCTGCGAGAGCAGAGCTGGACGACGACGCCGCCGGTGATGGCGGGTTCGGGCGTGACGCTGGACTCGATGGACCCTGACAACGACGGGCTGTACTCGAACTCCATCATGGTCCGGTGCGGCCCCTACGTCACGCAGACCGCGGACCCCGACTGCGAGGGCTCGGTGACGCTGTCGGCCGGGGTGAACCTGATCGGCATCGCGGGTGACAACTCCGACTCCGAGGTCACCGCGACGGACGCGACCTGGGGTATCGCGGGCATCGACTACGGCTCATCGGCTCCGAAGATGGAGAGCGGGGAGCTGATCGGGGTCGTGAACAACCCGGACGGCACGACCACGGTCAACTTCACGTGCTCGTTGAACACGACCCCGTTCACGGACACGTTCCGCATGCTCGTCGACCACGGCGGCACGTTCCGTGAGTCGTCGATGGAGGTGGACCTGACGGTCGGCGCGGACATCAACGTCGGCGGCCAGGACGGGGGAGGCCAGACGCAGGTGACCGTCGAGATCGCGCCCGCGATCTGCGGCAACGGCTTCGCCGAGACGGCGGAGACCTGCGAGGACGGCAACGCCACGCTCGGAGACGGTTGCGACGACTCGTGCACCGTGGAGCCCGGCTACACGTGCCCGCCAGTCGGCGCATGCCTGACGGTCGATCTGGCGTCCCCGACGACGGGCTCGACGGTCCAGTCGAGCGGGCTGGCGATCGCGGGGACCGCGACGCCTGGCTCCACGGTCACGGTCGTGGTCCTGGACGCGGGCGGCGCGCAGGTCTCGACCGAGGACGTCGTGGCGGACGGCGCGGGTGCCTGGACCGCCGCGACGCCTGCGGGCCTGACGGACCAGACCTACACGGTCTCGTCGTCGGTCACGACGGCGGGCGGGACGGTCACGGACTCCGCGGACGTCACGATCGACGACACCCCACCTGCCCTGTCGCTCGACGCGCCAGCGGACGCCTCCCGAGGAGCCGACGACACGCCCGATGTGTCTGGCACTGGAGAGGCCGACGCGCAGGTGACGATCGTCATCGACGCAGGCACACCGGACGAGCAGACGTTGACGGTCACGATCGGCGCGGGTGGCGACTGGAGCGTGACCTCGGCGTCCCTCACAGAAGGTACACACACGCTCAGCGTGACCGCTGAAGACGCCGTGGGCAACACGAGCGCCCCCCCGCAGACCGCGACCTTCGAGGTCGACACGACAGGCCCCGGCGTGGCCGTCGGGGACCCCTCCGATGGGGACGTCGTGGGGACCCTCACGACGGTCTCGGGCACGACCGTGGGCGCGGACGCGGCCACGGTGGAGGTGTTCGTCGACAACGCGTCGGTGGGTACGGCCACGGTCCAGCCCGACGGCTCGTGGAGCCTCACGCTCCCGCAGCCAGCTGACGGTCCTTTGACGGTCCGCGCGGTCGCATCGGACGACCTCGGGAACACGGGAACGCCCGATGAGGTCAGCGTGACGGTCGACACGGTCGATCCGACGCTGACAGTCACGAACCCGGCGGACGGCGCCGCGACGGGAGACGACACCCCCGAGATCACGGGCACGACCGAGCCCAACGCGACGGTGACGGTGGTCATCGACGCAGGCACGGCGACCGAGCAGACATTGACGACGACGGCCGACAACTCGGGCGCGTGGAACGTGACCGCAGCGACATTGGGCGAAGGCCCGCACACGCTGACGGCAGACGCGCAGGACGCGGCGGGCAACGACGCGCCTCAGGTGACCTCGAGCTTCGACGTGGACCTCACGGGGCCGGGCCTCACGCTGGATTCGCCGGTGGACGGCACGCGCGTGGGCGCGCTGACATCAGCGAGCGGAACGGGAGAAGAGGGGGCGCAGGTGGAGGTGTTC
>CAJXPN010000389.1 GCA_913058025.1 uncultured Myxococcales bacterium
TACGAGATTTCTGCCTGTCTCGTGGGCTCGGAGATGTGTATAAGAGACAGCCAGCCTGGCGGCTCGGGGGACTCCCCCAAGGACTCGAACGACGCCCCCGCGGGACCGTTCGAGACGATCGGCTCGGGCGGCTCGGGCGGCTCGAGCTCCTCGAGCGGCTCCGAAGGCGTGACCTTCGGCGGCGGCTCCGACGCGCCCTCCCGTGACTCGGACGCCAACCCCTACGCGGGGATCTCGCGCGCCGAGGCCAAGGAGCAGCTCGCGCAGCTCATCCTCATGGAGCGTGACCTCGAGCGCCGCCTGGGCGAGCTCGACAAGGAGCAGCAGCGCTGGCGCTCACGCCTCGACCTGGCGCGTGAATGGAACGAGGTCGACCTCGAGACCGAGGCGGAGGGCATCCTGCGCGAGTTCATCGCCGAGTCCGACCCGCTCCGCGCCGAGCTCGTCGACGTGAGGCTCCAGAAGTCCAAGCTCAAGGCCGCCGCGAACCCCAACGCGGCGAAGCGTAAGGAGCGCGAGTCCGGGCCAGCCTCCTCTCGCATCGCCGAACTCGAGCAGCGCTTCCAGAAGATGGAGGGCGACCGCGACCTCGACGCGCTCAAGGGTCGCATCGACCGTGAGTTCGGTGACTGAACCCTCCAACACGCCCGTCACCACGAGCCTCGACGACGACGCCCCCGACCGGGGGCGTCGTCGGTTCTGGGTCTCGTTCGTCGTCGCGAACGTTCTCGGCGCGATCTTCCTGTGGATCGCCGCGCGCGGCCTGCCAATCTCCGAGCTCGACGACTACCTCGCACGCACAGACCCCTGGCATCTCGCGCGCGTCTTCGCCGCGTTCATCGCCGTCTACTCCCTGAGCCACGCCGCCCGCGTCGTGCGCTGGTACGACCTCGTGAGGCCGATCGGCGAGGTGGAGAAGGGGCTCGTCCACCGCGTCTGCATCGTAGGCCTGGGCGCGATCGTGCTGCTGCCGTTGCGGCTGGGCGAGTTCGTGCGTCCCGTGCTCCTGTCGCGGCGCTCGGAGCTCCCGGCGAGCTCGCTGCTGGCGACGGCGGTGGTCGAGCGCGTGGTCGATGGGCTCGTGGTGACGGGCGTGCTGTTCGCGTCGATGGCGCTGACGATGGGGACGTCGGCCCCTACGTGGGCGCTGGCGACGGGGGGGGCGGCCGCGACCCTCTTCCTCGGCGTCCTCACCGCGTGCGTGCTCGCGTGGTGGCGCAGGGACTGGACGCTCGCGATGGTCGACGCGACCTTCGGGCGCGCCTCGAAGAAGCTGGGCGACGCGCTCGGCGGCCTGCTCTCGAGCTTCCTCGACGGGTTCGAGGCGCTCGCCCGAGGCCGCGCGCTCGGCCGCTTCCTCGGCACCACGGCCGTCTACTGGTCGATCAACCTCACGTCGATGTGGGGGCTGGCGCGCTTCGGCTTCGGGCTCGACATCTCACCCATCCAGATCGGCGCGGTCTTCGGCATCACGTCCATCGGCATCATGATCCCTGGCGGCCCTGGCCAGGCCGGGACGTTCGAGGTCTTCATGGTCGAGTCGCTCGGCCTGTTCATGAACATCGAGGACGCCGACATCGGCGTGCGCGTCCTGGCGTTCGTCGCGACGATCCACGTGCTCCAGTTCATCGTGATCACGGCGCCCGCGTTCCTCACGATGTGGTTCGACCCGCGAACGCGCGGGATGATGTCGATGACGTCGCTGGAGGATTGACGGAGCGCGCGAGGCGCCGAGCCGCTCGAGGTGAAAAAAGTTGGCCGCTGCGGAGCGCGCTATCCGCATCCAAAACAACGGGAATGACTCACCGCGCAGCCGGGGTTGTCCACGCACCCCGAGAGAGGGTGGCACCAAGTCTGTTGACCGGCCTCCTACCTCATGCTACCTCTCTTTTCGCGTCGGGTTGCGGCCTCGTAGCCAAGTGGTCCAAGGCAGTGGTTTGCAAAACCACCATTCACCGGTTCAAATCCGGTCGAGGCCTTCCGCACACGAACGAGTCAGACCCTGACCTGCCACGCAGGTCAGGGTCTGTCTCTTTCTTGTCACCGCCCTCCACTCCGTGAGCATGACACGATGATCTGGGTAATCGCCGCCGTCTCGGTCCTCGCCATGATCCTCGCGGCGCTGCTCGCGCAAACGTGGGGTGCCCTGGGAGAGACCAGGCGCACGTTGGACGACGCGCTCTCGAAGATCGTCTCACTCAACGCCGAGCACGAGTCCGACAAGACCGAACACACCGCGCGCGTCGAACGCCTCGGGCGTGAGCGGGATCGCAAGCTCGAGCGCGCGCACCTGAAGCTGGTGGAGGACCTGCTGCCCACGCTGGACGCGCTCTCCGAGGCGACGCGGCACGCGCGCGAAGGCGCCGACGCGGAGGATCTCGGGGGCGGGCTCGAGATGGTGACCGGGCAGGCCGCGCGCGCGCTCTCTCGCCACGGGATCACACCGATCGCGCCGTCACGTGGCGACGACTTCGACCCGGAGCGCCATGAGGCGGTCGGGCTGATCGAGTTCGAGCCCGACGAGGACGCCCCAGAGGACGGCACGATCGCGGCGAGCATGCGGCTCGGGTGGACGCACACGTCGCGGGTGATTCGTCCGGCGATGGTGCAGGTCGTGCGAGTCAAGGGCTCACCGAAACGTGACGAGGCCGAGGGCGTGGAGTTCTCGTTCGATGAGGAGCGTGAGCAGGAGGAGGTCGAGCAGGTCGAAGAGGTCGACGCGGGCTGAAGGATCACTCTTCCTCGGAGCCCCCGAGCGCGGCAGGGTCGACGAGGTCGAGGCTCTTGATCTGCTCCTCGATGGTGGGCCCCTCGTCGCGCTCGTAGCCGGTGGTCGGGTTGCCGTAGACGGTCGAGCGGGCTTCGCTGACGGGGCCTCTGGTCTGAGAGAACGCGAGCATGAGCCCTGCGAGCGTCCGCTGCGTCTCGACGGCGCGCTCGAGGTCGCGGCCCGTCACGAGGCGCTCGTAGAACGCGTAGACGGCGTTGTCGGTCATGCGAAAGTCGTCGCAGATCTCGTCGAGGTCGAGCAGGGCCTCACGCGCAGGAGTCTCCATCAGGAGATGGAGGCGCTGGTGGTCGCGGGTCAGGAGGATGAACTTGGGGTCGATGAGGGGGTCGCCGAGCTGGACCTCGGCGAAGCGCATGAGCCACCGCGCGGGGCTCGGGCGGTCCTCGCGCAAGATCTCGATGCCTTGCGTGAGGGACTCCTTGAAGGAGCAGAGGACGCGGGTGTAGTCGCGGTCGGGGCCGTCGCCGAGCTCGACCTCGAGGTCGTAGTGCTCAAGCGACTGCTGACCCGACCAGGTCCGCGCCTCGAAGAGGGAGCGCGCGCGGACTTCTCCGAAGCCGAGCCGGCGCATCGTCGCGATGGCGGCCTCGGTGGCGGGAGGATCGAGCGTGTACTCAGGCGGCGCGCCGAAGTGGGCGCGCCAAATCCAGAGCATGAACACGAACGCACACCCAATGAGCCCGAGCATGATGGCGGACCAGACGATCGCCACTTCAGTTCTCCTTCGAAGCGTCGAAGAGCACGCCGCCCTTGGGGCGGCTGGCGCCCAGGTCGAGTGAGGGCTCCCGCAACAGGATGCCTCCACCGGTGTCGCGCGGAGGCGCGGCGGGCGCCGATCCTCCGAGCTGGAGGCGGAGGCCGGGGTCGCCGAGCTCGTAGTCTTCGGCCTCTTCGACCTCGTCGGCCCCTCCAGCCGACGCGGCCTCCGCGGGAGGCTCGACGCCGAGCGCGGTCAACAGCGCCCGCGCGGAGATGCGATCCAAGAACTCGTCGGTCTCGGTCAACGGAGTGACGCGCTTGATCGCGCGTTGCTTCTGATCCTCGGACATCTCCTCGGAGAGGACGACGAGCGCGACGAGCGCGTATCGGCGGCGCTCACCGTCGACCTTCGAGACGAGGGTCAAGGCGGGCTCGATGGCGTCTGCGCCGATGGCGATGGTGAGCGCGGGGGTGGAGTCCTCGCTCCACAGCTCGTGCTCGGCGCGAAAGGAACCAGGCAACTCGGAGAAGCAGTCCGGCTTGGCGCTGGTGAGTTCGAGCAACGGGAGGCGTGCCTCCAGCCCGAGCTTCCCGAGGCGGTCTACCATCTGATCGCGGCCGGCCCTGGACGCACACAGGCGCAGGACAGCGCGCTCGACCTGCTCGGGGGTGGCGCCCTCGTCGCCGAGGGAGGAGGCGTCGGAGTCGCGCTCACAGCCAGGACCGAGCAACAAGAATGAGCCCATCATGAGCGAGACGGCGCCTGCGATCGCGGCCAGCGGTGGGCCTGACCTGGGCCTGGGCTCAGGCGTGGTGGGGGCGGCTCTCTTCATGCTTCATTCTCGGGAAACGAGGGTTCAGCTCGACGCGTCCGGGCTCTGGACGCCGGCGCGAGCAGACGCGAGCGGGAAGCGTAACCGAACCGTGGTCCCCTCACCAGCGGCGCTCTCGAGGGTGAGGTCGCCGCCGTGGCGCTCGACGAGCGAGCGCACGAGGACCATCCCAAGGCCGCTGCCGCCGGTGCCTCGTCGCGTGGTGTAGAACGGCTCGAAGACGCGCGCGAGCTCCTCGGAGGTCATGCCGCAGCCGTCGTCGGTGAGCTCGATGAAGACCGCCTCGAGTTCCTGTGAGGTGGTGATCTCGATGAACCCGCCCTCCTGGGCGAGCGCGACGGTCGAGTTCTGGATGAGGTTGACGAAGATCTGGGTGAGCTGGCCGGGGGCAGCAAGGACTACGGTGTCGATGGCCTCGAGCGTGGTGCGCACGTCCGCGTTGTGTTGGCGCAGCGTGACCTCACAGAGCATGAGCGACTCGCGCAGCGCGTCGTGGACGCTCACGCGCACGGCGGGCGCGTTGTCCTGGGGGCGCGCGAGCGTGACCAGATCCTTGACGAAGCCGTCCATCCGCTCGACGCCCTCGATGATGCGCTGGAGCCGCTCGGAGTCGCGGCGCTCGAAGAGCTGGTCGCGGTACTTCTGGAGGAGGTAGTCCGCGTAGTTGAGGATCGAAGTCAGCGGGTTCTTGAGTTCATGGGCGACGCCGGTGGCGAGCTGGCCGAGCTGCATGAGCTGCTCGGCGCGCTCGAGCTCACGCTCGAGCTGCTCGATCGACGACGCGGCGACCTGGCCGACCACGAGGAAGCCCGCCGGGGCGTCCTGTCCGCCCATCGGCGCGATGTGGACGTTGAGTTCGACGTCGCCTCGCCCCAGGCGCCCCTGCACCGGCTCGGCGCCCGCGCCGGACATCGCCGCGGCCGCGCTCGCGCGCAGCGCCGCGCGGG
>CAJXPN010000390.1 GCA_913058025.1 uncultured Myxococcales bacterium
GCGCGTGAGTGAGACGGCGCGGCTGCGCGCCAAGGCGCGCGCGGCGCTCGAGTCGAGGGACTACGCGAGCCAGGCGCGCGCGACCGAGCGGTTGCTGGAGCGGCTCGGTCCGGACTCCAGGGAGTCGGCGACGCTGCGGCTCGAGCTCTCGAGGCTCTACATCCGCCACCTGGACGACCGCGCGAAGGCGATCGGCCACCTGCGGGTGTTCCTGAGGTCACACGGCGGAGACGTCGCCGCGGGGCACGCTCGCCGTCAGCTCTGCCGCCTGCTCGGGGCGGAGTCGCTGCGCGAGCCGGAGTGCCGGGCGGCGCGGCCCTGAGCCTGACGCTCAGGGCGCGCGTCTTGTGGTGTGGCTCCTGCGGGCGTGCTAACGTGAGCGCGCAACGCAGGAGCAAGGAACATGAGTAAGCAAGCGAAGTTGATCGCGTATGTGATGGTGTCGTGCCTCGCCAGTATGGCGGCGTGCGACGGCTCGCTCCAGGTGCGGTCCGGCGGTGAACCCGGCGGAGGCAACGCGCCGGGCGGTGGGACCACGGGCGGCGAGACCACTGGCGGCGGCGAGGTCGTCGAGGAGGAGCTGGTGTTCGCGCCAGCTCGGCCCGTGATGCGCCGGCTCACCGTGTCCGAGTGGCGCCACACGATCGACGACCTGTTCGGCGCGGGGACGTCGGCGGGCTTCGAGGTGGAGCCCGATCAACGCACCAACGGCCTGTCGGCGATCGGCTCTGGCCAGTCGTCGCTCTCTCCGCGAGGCGTGGAACAGTTCGAGGCCGCGAGCCTCGAGATCGCCGCGGCGGTGATGCGTGACCCCGTTCGCCGAGGCGAGTGGGTGGCGTGTACGCCCGCGGGCGAGGTCGACGACGCGTGCGCGGAGCAGTTCGTGCGCGGCGCGGCGCGGCGCCTGTGGCGCCGGTCGGTCACGGACACCGAGGTCGCGCGCTACGTGCGCGTGGCGAGCCGTTCGAGCCAGGCGCTCGGCGAGTTCTACACGGGCGTCGAGTTCGCGCTGGCGGGCATGCTCCAGTCGCCCTACTTCCTGTACCGGGTCGAGTACCCCGCGGTGGACATCCGGGCCGAGAGCGTGGCGGTCGCGCCGAGCGCGACGAGGCTCGAGGCCGAGACGCTCGAGGCGACCTCGGGGATCGTGGCCGACGACTTCTACAACGTGTGGAGCGAGGGGGAGGTCTTCGGCTCGTTCGAGATCACCAGGCCGGGCGTCTACCGCGTGCGCTCTCGCGCGTGCGGCCAGCTCGCCGGGCCGGATCTCCCGATCATGGACCTCAACGTGAACGGCGCCTCGGTGGGCACGTACTCGGTCAGCCAGACGTGCGACGCGCCGAGGGTGTTCGAGGAGACGGTCACGCTGGAGGCGGGTTCGGTGCGCGTGGCCGTGGCCTTCGGCAACGACTTCTTCGATCAGGCGTCGGGCCAGGACAGGAACCTGTTCGTGGACTGGATCGAGGTCGAGGGGCCGATCGGCGCGTTCGACGAGGTCGACGGCGGCGCGACGCTCACGGGCTGTGAGGCGCGCGACGGCGCTCAGGTCTGCACGATCGATGCGTTCGGGCTCGCGACGAGGATCTCGTTCCTGCTGTGGGGCTCGACGCCCGACGAGGAGCTGCTCGCGGCGGCCGAGTCCGGCGAGCTCTCGACGCCCGAGGGCGTCCGCGCTCAGGTCGACAGGATGCTCGAGGACGCCCGCTCGAAGAGGGGCTTCGCGCAGTTCTGGCTCGAGACCTGGGACCTGGCCGAGCTGGACAAGATCGACAAGGACCAGAGCCTCTACCCGGAGTTCACGCCCGAGCTCGTGGAGTCGATGCAGGGTGAGACGGTCCGCCTGATGAACTACCTCGCGTTCGACGCGGGCGCGGACATGAGGGGGATGTTCACGACGACCACGACGTTCGTCGACGCGCGGCTCGCGTCGTTCTACGGCGTGGAGATGTCCGACGTGATGGACGCGCAGGGCTTCTCGCGCATCACGCTGCCGGCGTCGACGGGGCGCGCAGGCGTGCTCACGCACGCAGGCGTGCTGTCGAGCCACACGCACTCGAACACGGGCTCGACGACGCGTCGAGGCAAGTTCGTGCGTCAGAAGCTCCTCTGCGAGTCGGTCAACGACGCGCCCCCGGGGGTCTCGACGGTCTTCCCCGACCCGCCGCCCGAGTCCGAGGACCAGACGCACAGGGAGCGGGTCGAGTCGTACCTGTTCGCCGAGGCGTTCTGCGCGTCCTGCCACGTCAAGATGGACCCGCTGGGCTACGCGTACGAGAACTTCGGTACGATCGGCCAGTGGCGAGAGCTCGACAACGGCCGCCCGATCGACACGTCGAGCCAGCTCGACGGGCTCGCGTACGAGGGCGCCGGAGGGCTCGGCGCGTTGCTCGCCGAGGACCGCCGAGCGATGGAGTGCTTCACGCGCAAGTTCTACCGCCACGCGGTCGGGCGTCTCGAGGGAGACGGAGAGGAGGCGACGATCGAGGGCCTGATGAAGGACTTCGAGGCAGGGGGCTGGCGCTTCGACGCGTTGCTCGCGTCGCTGGTGACGAGTGAAGGGTTCACGAAGATGACGCCGCCCGTCGAGGGCGACGCTGGTGCAGGAGAGTGAAGACGATGGGACGATTCTCTATCAAACGGCGCACGTTCCTTCGCGGCGCGCTCGGAGGCGCGGTCGCCTCGATCACGCTCCCGCCGCTCGAGGCGATGTTCAACGAGTCGGGCACCAGCTACGCCAACGGCGAGTCGATCCCGAAGCGCTTCGGGGTCTTCTTCTGGGGCAACGGCGTGCTCGCCGACAGGTGGGATCCGCCGACGACGGGGCACGACTGGCAGGTCAGCGAGGAGCTCGCGCCGCTGGCCGGGGTCAAGGAGTACGTGTCCGTGGTGTCGGGCACGATGGTCAAGGCGGAGAACCGCCGCGGCCACCACTCCGGCGCCGTGGGGATCCTCTCCGGCGCGCCGCTCATCGAGCAGGACCCGGGCAACGCCGGCTACGCGTCGACGTTCAGCCGCCCCTCGATCGACCAGGTCATCGCGGGCTACGTGTCCGCCGGGACGCTCTACAGGAGCCTGGAGGTCGGGGTCGACCCGCGCGTCTCGCGTAGTGAGGGCACGACGCTCCAGTACCTGTCGCACAACGGCCCAGACAACGCGAACCCGCCCGAGTACGACCCGGCCGCGCTGTTCGCGAGGTTGTTTGGGGACGGGTTCGTCGAGCCCGGCGGCGTGGTGATCGCGGACCCGACGCTCGCGGTGCGCCGGAACATCCTGGACGCGGTGCGTGAGGACACGGCGGCGCTCAAGATGCGGCTTGGCCAGACGGACCGTCACCGCCTCGACCAGCACCTCACCGGGATCGCCGAGCTCCAGCAGCGGCTCCAGCTCATCGAGGATCAGACGCCGCCCACGGCGTCGGCGTGCATGCTCCCCGACAACCCTGGCGTCATCGCCAACACCAACGCCCAGGAGCAGCGCCGGCGCTCGCGTGCGATGGCCGACCTGCTGGCGATGGCGCTCGCGTGCGACCAGACGCGCGTGTGGTCGAACCAGTTCTCGGGCTCGGTCGCCGGGACGAACATCTTCTCGGTCGACTCGACCTCGGTGCACAGCCTGACCCACGACGAGCCAGGCAGCCAGCCCAAGGTCCACCAGTGCGTGGTGTTCGTCATGGAGGAGTTCGCGTACCTGCTCGAGGCGATGCGCCGGACCCCGGAGGGTGACGGCAACCTGCTCGACCACTCCGTGATCATGGCGACCTCGGACCTGTCCAACGGCCGTCGCCACAACAACGACAACTACCCGATCCTCGTGGCGGGCAAGGGCGGCGGCACCCTCAGGGGCAACTTCCACCACCGCGCCCAGGGGAACCCCAACTCGAGCCGCGTGCTCCTCTCGCTCATGCGCGCGATGGGCATCGAGGCGAACTCGTTCGGCCACGAGAAGGGCTACACCGACCAGTGGATCTCTCAGATTCTGGCCTGAGCGCTGCGCCGCGTCGTCCAGTGACGCCTGGGCGGCGCCTCCATGGCTTCGGACGGCGACGCGGTCGCATCCGGTCAGCGTGTCGTGGGTGCGGGAGTGCTCGCGCTCAGTGGGGTCGAGCGTCGAGCTCCCCCGAGCCTCGCACCAGCGTGCCGTCGGAGTCATACGCTCCGTTCTCGCATGAGAAGCCGCCGCGATCGGCCTGGCAGCTCTGGCAGCCGGCTTCCAGCAAGATCATGGCTCCCGAGCCTTCGTCTACCCCGCAGAATACGATCGTCTCACCGTCGCATCGTGTGTCGGACTCGCGCGATTCGCACGGCGTGGAGCCCAGCGGTCCGCAGGCGCCGAGTGAGAGGGCGACGAGGGCGGCGACGAGGCGTGAGGTGGTGCGCATGGGAGAGCTCGTGTGAGGTTCAGGCAGGGTCGGGTGCTTGGCGCGTGATCGCGCGCCAGATCTTGGTGAGGATCGAGCGGCGGGTGCCGAGGACGGTCTCGGCGAGCAGGGCCATGGTGATGATGAAGAGCAGGGTGGGCCAGAGGTTGACGCGGCGCTGCCGGACGGCGCTGGAGGAGGGCCCGTCGGGGTCGCTCTCTGCGCCGGTGAGCGCGGCGAGGGCGTCTTCGGGGGCCGCTGCGAGGTTGGACTCGGCGCGGGGGACGTTGGCGGTGAAGGCGAGGTCGTCGAGGCGGGAGCGAGAGCCCGGGGAGTCGTCCTCCTCGTCGGCGAAGACCTCGTAGAAGCCGGCGCGCTCGGGCGTGAGCGTGACGACGCCTTCTTCTGGCTCGAGGACGACGCGCGCGGGGGCGTCGGGCGAGGTGCCGGGCGCGCGGACGATGACGCGGGCGCGGGCCATGCCGCCGACCTCGAGGCGGATGAGCGCGCCGGTGACCGAGCGCGCGTCCTTGTTCGAGGTCGCGCGGCGCGCGAGGTACATCGTTGCGCGCTGCATGAGCGGGAGGAAGCCTGCGCGGATGGGGAGGTCGGACCACTCGAAGTCGAGCGAGGTCGTGACGAGGAGGACGCGGCCGTCGTCGAGCGGGCGCTCGATGATGGCGGGCGCGGAGTCCTTGAAGCTGAGCAGCGTCTGGGCGTCGCCGGAGGCGGACGGTTCGAGCAGCATGTAGCTGTAGACCTCGGCGGATTGAAGGGTGGAGCCGCCGGGGAGGTTGAACGCGCGGAAGATCGGGTGCTGAGGGTTGGACCTGTCTCTTATACACATCTCCGAGCCCACGAGACAGGCAGAAATCT
>CAJXPN010000391.1 GCA_913058025.1 uncultured Myxococcales bacterium
GGGTGGCGAAGCTGTGGATCGGCGTGTCGCCGGCGCGCTCGGGGGTGTGGTCGGCGGGGAACGGGCCGGCGATGCGCGCGCCGCTCATCGGCGTCGCGCTCTGTGAGGACGAGGAGGCGCGGCGCGCGCACGTGTCGGCGTCGTCGAGGATGACCCACAGCGACCCGCGCGCGGACGTCGGCGCGCAGGCGATCGCCGATGTCGCCGCGCGGGTGGCGCGCGCCGAATGGACCTCACCGCCCGACGCGCGGTCGCTATGCGACGTGCTCGACGCGCAGGCGCCCGAGGATGAGGAGTGGCTCGCGCTCGTGGGGCACATGCGCGCGGCCGCGGCGGCCGACGAGGGGCTCGACGGGCTGTGCGTGAGGCTGGGGATCGAGGGGTTCGTGACGGGCTACGTCTACCACACGACGCCGGTCGCGCTGTACGCGTGGTGGCGCCACGGCGGGGACGCCCGGGCCGCGCTGGAGGCGACCGTGGCGCAGGGAGGCGACACGGACTCGGTGGGCGCGATCGTGGGGGCGCTGTGTGGCGCGAGCGGGGGCGCCGATGGGCTGCCTGAGCGCTGGGTCGCGGGGCTGTGGGAGTGGCCCAGAGGCGCGGACACGTTGCGCGAGGTCGGGCGCGCGCTGGCCGCTCCGGGCGCGTCGGCGGCGCCGGTGCGCACGCGCTGGTGGGGCGTGCCGTTGCGCAACGTGGTGTTCGCGCTGGTGGTGCTGGCGCACGGGCTCAGGCGGTTCCTGCCGCCGTACTGAGTCTGCGGCTCAGTACTCGGAGCCGTCGTCGTTGAACCAGTCGGGGCACTCCCATGAGTAGGACTCGTCGGACTCCTCGCTGGCGATGTGCCAGGAGCGGATGTCCTGGTCGACGTACTCGCCCTTGGGCTCGAAGGTGATCTTGACGTTGCGGCCTTCGGAGCCCTTGTACTGGGCGCAGTCCCACTCACAGACGACGCGGTTGAAGTCGCGGGTCATCTCGGTGGAGTTGAGGCAATCGGGCGGGTTCGACATGACGTCGAACTCGACGGTCGGGAGCTGCTCGTCGGCGAAGTTCCCCTCGGGGATGATGCAGCCGACGGAGGCGAGCAGGAGCGCGAAGAGCGCGAAGTAGAGGTCTCGGCGCATGGGACTCCTTTTCAGGGAGAGAGGTCGTGTGATGGGTCAGCGCGTTGGGCGCGTGTCACATCCAGAGACGGCGCTCGCATGCGTCTATTCAGCCAGACGGAGATGCTTGTGGAGGCTCTGAGCGTGAGGCACACTGCGCGACCATGAGCACCACGAGACACGGCAGGGATATGTGGACACGACGCCTCCTCCTTACATGCTGCGCGTTGGCGCTATCGGGCTGCGGCCTGATCGACGCGCTCTCCGGCGCGAGGACGATCGAGAGCGCGCCGCCTGACGCCGCGAGCGAGGAGCTGCGGCCGCCTCTGGTCGTGGGATCGGGTGGGGTGCTCAAGAGCGAGAAGCACCAGCTCTTCCTGAGGCCGACGGCGGCCGCCCCGGGCTCTCCGACGCTCACCAGCACCAGGTACCGACTCAGCGGGATCGACGCGCGGCCTCAGGGAGGTGACGCGCGATGAGAGGACGAGACGACATGAGCGAGAGGCGTGAGATGACGAAGCGTTGGGACATGACGGGTAGAGAGCGTGTGGTGGTATCGATCGCGGCGCTCGCGGTGACGTTCGCCGCGGGGGTGGTGTTCGCCACCGACCACGAGGACGGCCACAGCGTCCCGGCGGGGGTCGGCTTCTCGGGCTGGCTCGCCGACGCGGACGGCAAGGCGCTGACGGGCGAGGTCCTCCTGCTCGTGGGCGTCTACGGTGAGCCCACCGGCGGGGAAGCAGTGGAGATGTTCACGCTCCCCAACGTGGAGGTGGATCAGGGCAAGTTCTCGATCACGCTGACCTCCGTATCCGAGGACACGAACCTCTGGGACGGGAGCACGCGCTGGGTCGAGGTCACCGTGGATGGTGACAAACTCAAACCGCGCACCGCGATCGTGTCGACGCCGTACGCGCTGCGCGCGGGCGTGGCCACCAAGCTCACGGACGCGGCGCGCGCGGACGTGCTCGCCGACGCCGAGGCGAGGATCGCGGCGCTCGAGGCCAAGCTCGCGAGCGTCACGGTGAGCGAGAACGGAGAGGACGTGTACTTCACAAAAGTGAACGTGCACGTGCGCGATGGCAGCGGCAACACCCTCGGAGTCATTCCATCGAACAACGACGAAGAGGGTGATGACATAGACCCAGAGGATCATTCATTCAGAGGCTCGGGGTTGGGCAACCTCATCGTGGGATACAATGAAGAGATAGGAGGGGAGGACAGAACGGGTCAACACAACCTCGTGGTGGGAGTCGGTCACAGCTACTCGAGCTATGCGAGCATCATCGCTGGATACAACAACAATGGAGAGGGTCACTCGGCGGCGTTGTTGGGGGGTTGGCAGAACTCGACCGAAGACGCAGGGGCCGTGACCGTTGGCGGGAAGGAGAACGAAGCGCACGCCAACGGCGCGGTCGCCATCGGTGGAGAGAAAAACAAGTCCGACTCTCAGCAGACAGTGACTGTGGGTGGTGAGTCGAACCTCTCGAACCACAACAACGCGGTGGTCGTGGGGGGTAAGGACAACGCTGTCAAACGAGAGAATGATCAGAACTCGAACGCGGTGAGTACTGGCGAGGGCTCGGTCATCGTAGGAGGCCAGAACAACGACATCGCCTCGTCTCCTGGCCTCTCTGCAAAGTTTGCGGTGATCGTTGGAGGAGACAGCAACGCCATCGAAGGCAGTGTTGTGGGTAACAGTGGCTCCGATGAGGTAACAGGAGCCGTCGTTGTGGGTGGCAGCGACAACAAAGCGAGCGCCAAGGGCGCCGTGCAGGTAGGTGGCATCGGCTCGATCAACGCGGCTGAGAACACCGGCTCGGTCAGCGCAGACTGAGGCGACTGCTCAGCGCGACCAACGCTGGTGGTCGACGAGGATGCAGCGGTCCTGGATGACGTCGATGCCTGCCTCGGAGAGGCGGCGCGCGGCGTCGTCGTTTCGGATGCCGCTCTGGAACCACACGACCTTGGGGGCGAGCGCGATGAGGTCGTCGACGTGGGCGTCGATGTCCTCGGCGCGCCGGAAGACGTCGACGATGTCGACGGGCCCCTCGATCGCGCGCAGGTCGCGCTGGACGGGCTCGCCCAAGATCTCCTCGACGTCGGGGTAGTAGACGGGCGCGGGGACGATGTCGTAGCCGACCTTAAACATGTAGGCGGGGACGTAGTGCGCGGGCTGTGAGGCGCGCGACTCGGGCTTGATCCCGAGCACGACGACGCGCGTCGAGTCGGCGAGCACGCGCTTGATGTCGATCTCTTCGGTCAGGAGCATGGGAGACCTCTGTCGGGGTGGGAATTGGGCCACGCGCAGCGCCTGCGCTCGGGCTCGCAATCCTGACCACCGATCCGCGCGAGTCGAACGCACCGTGCCCAGGAACGAACGCGCGGCGTGAACTCGAAGGTGAGGATCGAATTTTGTATACAGTGAGTTGGAGGCGTGCGTAAGCGAACGCCCGACGCGACTCGAACATAATGAGATGACGAAGATGACGGGAACGACGGCACGAATGACGGCGACGAAGGCATTGGTCTGGGTGTTCACGTGGGCGCTGCTGGGCGCGCTCGGGTGCGGCAAGACCTCACTCCAGGAGGCGCCTCCCGCGCCGGACTGGTCGCTCGACGCGCCCTCACCGTCGTGGGACACGCAGGAGCCAGGGGACGGGCCTGATGGCCCGAGGCGCCTCGTGGGGATCCTGGTGGAGCCGTCGGACGTGGTGCTCAACCTGAACGGGCGCCAGGCCGTCGGCGTGCGCGCGGCGTACAGCGACGAGACGACCGAGGACGTGACCGCGGACGCGCTGCTGAGCAGCTCGGACGAGTCGGTCGTGACGGTCGAGGGGGGCGTGATCGTGGCGCAGGACGCCGGGCGCGCGCAGGTCGTCGCGGAGTATGAGGGCGCGTCGGCGACGGTCGAGGTCGAGGTCGAGGACGTGCGCGTGATCGACGTCAAGGTCACGCCGCTGAGCGCCGAGGTGCGACCTGGCGGCGCGATCGCGCTGCGCGCCGAGGGGCAGCTCTCGGACGGGCGCCGCGAGGACATCACGGAGCAGGTCACGTGGTCGACGCTCGACCCGCGCGTGGCGACCGCGTCGAACATCCCCGGTGAGCAAGGCCGCGTGAGGGGCGTGACCACGGGCCGCACGATCGTGGAGGCGTCGGCGAACGGCGTCACGGGGCGCGCGGACCTGACGGTGCGTGAGGTCGTGGAGCTCTCGGGGCTCAGCCTGTCGCCGCCGATCGCGGACCTGCTCGCGGGCACGCGCAGGCGCTTCGAGGTCTTCGGGCTCTACACCAACGGATCGCTCGCGCCGCTGAGTCAGGCGGCGACCTGGTCGATCGAGGGTGACGCACAGGTCGCCACGGTCGAGGACGCCGGGCTGCTCGAGGCGAGGGTCCCTGGCGAGGTCGAGCTCGTGGCGCGCTACGGCGCGTTCGAGGTCCGCGCGCCGATCCTCGTGCGCTCCGAGCGCGTCACGGCGCTCTCGATGTACCCGCCCTCGGTCACGCTCGGCGTATACGGGCAGGCGCAGCTCGGGGTGGACGCGACGCTCGAGGACGGCTCCAGGCGAGACGTCACGCGCGAGGCGCGCTGGACGACCACGGACGCGGCGATCGTGAGCGTGGACCAGCGCGGCGAGCTCATCGCGCGCGCGCCGGGCACCGCCGAGGTCGTGGCGACGGTCCAGGGTGAGGAGGCGCGCGCGAGGGTGCTCGTCACGAACGCCTCGCTGCGCGACGTGACCGCCGAGCCGTTCGAGGCGACGCTGGGGGTGGGCACCGAGCGGCAGCTCCGCGCGCTCGCGCGCTACTCCGACGGCACCCGCGCCGAGGTCACGCGCGCGGCGAGCTGGACGCTCTCGAGCCGCGGCTCGCTCGACCTCTTCGACGAGGACCGCCCTGGGCTCGTGCGCGCGCTCGCGCCGGGGTCGGCGGTCGCGCGCGCCGCGCTCGCTGGCTTCGAGGGGATGGCCTCGCTCACGGTGACGGACGCCGACCTCGTGCGCGTCGAGGTCACGCCGCCCGACGCGTGGATGGGCGTGGGGCAGTCGCAGCAGTTCCAGGCCAGGGCGTTCTGGGCCTGTCTCTTATACACATCTGACGCTGCCGACGATCTACTCTGTGTAGA
>CAJXPN010000392.1 GCA_913058025.1 uncultured Myxococcales bacterium
AGCGTGCTCGTTCAGCGTGACCGCGTGGAGCGCGCCGCTGAGGCCGCGCTCGGCGCGTTCGACGCGCCCACGGACTCGACGCGCGTGGCGCTCGGGGACGACCGCGCCCAGCAGATGGCCGAGGGGGACGTCGGCGCGCCCGCGGTCGCCTCGCGCCCGGTGTGCAAGGGCGACGAGTCCTCCGGGCCGTGCGCCGTGATGCGCTCGCTCGGCGTGGCGACCCCGCCACGCGCGCTGGACACGACGACGGGTGAGGAGCTCGCGTCGTACACGCAGACCCCCGCCGACGAGCTCGCGATGCGCGCGCGGCTTGGTCAGCTCCAGCGCGAGACGTACACGTCCGGCGACAACCGCAAGGAGCGCGTCGCGTTCGCGCACGACGCGCGCATCCACTGGGAGGGTCGGGACGACTCACCCCTCGTCTTCGACCGCTACGACGGCGGAGAGGCGATCGGGCCACACCCCGAGGAGCCGCGCGCCTACGTCGACGCGAAGTACGACGGCGGCCTGGACAGGGCGCGCGATGAGATCGGGGAGCTGTTCCCCGAGCTCGAGCGCGCGCGCTGGCTCGTGGACGTCGGCATGCTCAAGGAGGCCCGCTGGGCCGTGCGCGAGGTCTCGCTCGAGTTCCGCCGGCTCTACAAGCTCTCCCCCCCACGGTCGACGCCGCATCAGCTCCCCGACAAGCGCATGATCCCCTACATCGACAACCGCCGCGAGAAGCGCGCGACGTGGGGCTACATCGAGAACGAGTACAAGTGGCCGGTGCCCTCGAGCGCCAAGGGCCGCAAGAAGATGCTCGATCGCCAGCGCGAGATCATCACGAACAAGCGCGACATCCTCGTCCCGCTCGTCGCCGCGCTCAAGGAGGTCGGCGACTTCTACATGGTCCGAAAATACACGCTGGACTACCGCATCGGGCGTGGCTCCGAGCGCCTCTCGCAGCTCTACCCGCGCGCGTTCCCCGACCAGGTCCTCCCCGTGGCCGAGTACTACGGCGTGAACCCGTACATGATCTGGGCGCTCATGACGGTCGAGTCTTCATTCAACCCGGACTCGGTCTCCACGGCCGCCGCGCTCGGCCTCCTCCAAGTCATCCCGCGCACTGGCCTCAAGACCGCCGCGCTGCTCGGTGAGGAGGACTTCGGTCACTACGACCTGCTCGACGAGGACGTCGCCGTGAAGCACGGGACGTTCTACATCGGCCGCGTCGTGCGCAAGTTCCACGGCCAGGAGCTGCTCGCCTTCGCGGGCTACAACGGCGGGCCGCATCGCGTCGCCGAGTGGCTCGACCAGCGCGGAGATCAACCCCTCGACGAGTTCATCGAGGAGATCCCTTACAACCAGGCGCGCGAGTACTCCAAGAAGGTCACGCGCTTCATCGGGCTCTACATGAGGCTCTACGAGGGCGAGGACCGCCTCTACATCGGCCAGAACCTGCGCCGCGACTACAAGGCCCAGCCGAACTTCTGACGTGCGGTCTCGCTCGCGGTCGCCTGGATACAGATCCTTCTCTTCCATGGTTCGTTTCGTCACACTGAGACGAAGAGAAACACCATGGAGAAGATCTCATGATCGACATGAACCGCCTCGCGAGGACCCTCTCGCTCACGCTGCTGTGGGTCTGCGCGTCGGCGCCCGCGTTCGCCGAGCCGATCAACGCGGTCATCGGGGACGAGAGCTGGGTGCAGCGCCACGGCGACGAGCCGATCGAGGGCGAGGCCGGCGAGGTCGAGCGCATCCAGACGCACCTGCGTCACGTGGTCTCGGGGCTGCGCGCGGGCGGCGGGGGAGCGCTCGACGTGGCGCAGCGTGCGAAGCGCGCGTGGCTGCTCGACGAGCTCGAGGCGTACGCCGAGGCGGGCGTCTTCCCGAGGCGCGACGCGGGCGACGGCCACGGCGTGCGGCGCCCACGGTTCATCGACGCCCAGGGCGTGCACTGCGCCGTCGGAGAGATGCTCCGGGTGAGCGGTCGCGAGGTGTTGGCGCGTCGCATCGACCGTGATCACGAGTTCGACTTCGTCTCACAGATGGACGCTCCCGAGCTGAGCGCGTGGGCTAGCGAGTGGGGCTTCAGCGAGCGCGAGCTCGGCATGATCCAGCCTGGCTATTCTGCGCCGCCAAGCTTCGAGGGTGCGAAGCACCAGGTCGTGTCCCGCGCGGGCGCGGTGGTGCTCGAGTGTGGGAAGGTCGCGCGGCCGGATGGGTACATCAAGGTGAGGCTGGAGGGGGGGGCGCGGGGCGACGTGAAGACGTCGCTGGTGCGGCCCCAGACGGAGTTCGCGAAGTGCGCGGTCAAGATGCTCCAGGTGCGCTTCGGCGGGGCGTGGAACGGCTCCCCGGAGGTCTTCAACAGGACGCTCCGGGTCGAGCTGCCCACGCGGGAGGAGCTCCTGGAGCGTCGGCTGGAGCGGGTGCGCTTCGAGGGCACCGACACGCGCTGCCTCCCTGGTCAGGCGCCTTCGCCCATCCCCGAGAAGATCACGCTGAGGGCGTTCACGAACGCGCTCGAGCACGGCGTGGAGGTGAAGACGCAGCCGTCGTACCCGGAGGTCGAGGCGTGCATCCAGCGGTCCGTGGGCAAGACGCTCGGGCTGACGAAGGGCGAGTGGAAGGTCGACGTGACGCAGACTCGTAATGTGAAGCCGCTCGTGCGCCAGGCGCACACGAAGCAGCTCCTGAAGAGCTACGCGCCGAACGCGGCGACGACGTGCCACGGGGAGGGCGCGCCGACCAAGAAGCTGCGCGTCTCGGTGCGCATCACCCAGGAGCCGCAGGCGCTCACGTTCGACGTGTCGCGCGGCTCGGACGCGTTCAAGGCGTGCGTGACGAAGGAGCTCGAGCGCGGCTTCGTCGGGTCGTACACGATGTCCGTCCCCGCGGGCGACGGGACGTGGACGCGCTACGTCCGGTACGACGCGGACGCCTCGGCCTCGATGAGCTTCGTGGTCGAGACACCCGAGGCGAGGGAGATCCGCGCGAAGGAGAGCCGCGAGAAGATGCGGCGTGAAATGGACTACCGCTAGTCGGACTCGTCGGAGGTGATGAGCCCGAGGCGCTCGGCGCGCTTTTGCCACTGGGCGCGCGCGAGGGCCTGCATGTCGACGTCGGCGTCGGACTCGTCGACGATCTCGAGGCCGAGGAGCGTCTCGACCAGATCCTCCATGGTGACGATGCCGGCGGTGCCGCCGTACTCGCCCACGAGCAGCGCGATGTGCTCCTGCGACTCGAGCATCTGGTCGAGCGTGCGCATGAGCGTGGTGGCGGCGGGGAGGATGAGGAGCTCGCGGCGCAGGTCGGCGAGCGTGGTGTCGTGGCGGTCCTTGGCGATCTCGGAGAGGAGGTCCTGCTTGAGGACGTAGCCCGAGATGGCGTCGAGGTTGTCGGAGTAGACGGGGATGCGGCTGAAGCGCATGACGGATTCGTCGTTGAAGGCGTCGTCGGCGGAGAGCTTCTGGTCGAAGGCGAGGACGACGGTGCGCGGGGTCATGACGTCCTGGGCGCGCAGGGCGTTGAAGCGGAAGAGGTTGGTCAGGATGCGGGACTCCTCTTCGTCGAAGATGCCCTCCTTGGAGCCGATGTTGGCCATTGCGCTGAACTCTTCACGCGAGAGCGTGGGGCCATGGTGCCCGGAGCCGCCGATGATCTTGGTGATGCCCTGGGAGAGCAGCACGAGGGGGGCGGTGATGACGATGAGCACCCGGAGGACGCCGGAGGAGTAGGGCGCGAGCTTCTTCCAGTAGCTCGCGCCGAGCGTCTTGGGGATGATCTCCGAGAAGATCAGGATGAGCAGCGTAAGGATGATGCTCGCGATGGTCACGGAGGCCTCGCCGAAGGCGGCCTGGGCCTGCACGCCGGCGCCGGAGGCGCCGATCGTGTGGGCGACGGTGTTCAGCGACAGGATCGCGGCGAGGGGCCGGTCGATGTCCTCCTTGTAGGCGCGCAGGCGAGGGCCTGCGGCGTGGCCTTCGGCCTCGAGCTGGGCGACGTAGGAGGGCGTGATCGAGAGGAGCACTGCCTCGAGCACCGAGCAGATGAAGGAGACCCCGAGCGCGAGCACCAGGTAGAAGATGAGCAAGGGTATCGCGGTTGCGTCGACGATCATGTGAGGTCCTTGGGGAGGTTGGTCCGAGCGTCGAGGGCGACGGGGATGGCGCGAGGTCGACCGCGGGCGTCGAATTCGATGCGTGCGAGGGGACAGACGGGGTCGTGCTCGAAGGCGAGGAGCCATCCGTGGCGAGCGGCCTCGTGGAGGAGGGCGCGCTTCTCGCGGACGGTGGTGACCGGGTCGAGGTCGTAGCCCATGACGTAGGGGTCGCGGAGGTGCGAGGTCGTGGGGATGAGGTCGGCCATGAAGACGACGGTGTAGTTCGGCGTGGCCACGCGGACGAGCTGCATGCCGGGGGTGTGGCCGAAGAGCGGGAGGACCTCGACGCCGGGCATGAGCTCGGCGGGGCCGTCGACGAGCTCGAGCGCGGGCGCGCCGTCTTGCTCGAAGAAGGAGAAGTCGTCGAGGCGGTAGGAGCCCGCGTCGCGGGCGCTCGGGCCGTGGGCCCAGGACCAGTTCCGCCGCTGTACCCAGTGGGTCGCGCCGGGGAAGTTGGGCGCGCCGTGTGCGTCGAGCAGGCCGCCGACGTGGTCGAAGTGGAGGTGCGTGAGGATGACGTGGCCGATGGAGGCCGGGTCGACGGAGCGCGCGGCGAGCGCTCCGCGTAGGCCGACGTCCTGGTCACGGATGGCGTAGATGTCACGCTCCTTGTCGGACCAGCGCTCGCCGATGCCGACGTCGACGAGGGCGCGCTCACCCGAGTCCCACTCGAGGAGCATGCAGCGCGCGGTCATGTCGATGCGGTTGGAGTCGTCGGGCGGGTTGGTGCGCGACCAGAGCGTGCGCGGGATGATGCCGAACATGGCGCCGCCGTCGAGTCCGAAGGACGCCTCGGTGAAGAGGTGAACGCGCGAGGGTGGTTCGGAGGGGCGGTCGTCATGGCTCATGGGAGGGGCATCTCGTGGTCGATTGTGGGTCGCGGGCGCGGGCAGGGTAGCGACGTGGAGGCCAGGGGATCAAGGCGCGCGTGGCGACCGCTTGCGGGGGCGACCGGTTTGTCTAACAATGCGCGCGCTACGACACAATGTACGAGAACACCGAGAGGCGAGACTGATGACACCCGTGATGCGGCTGTCTCTTATACACATCTCCGAGCCCACGAGACAGGCAGAAATCTCGT
>CAJXPN010000393.1 GCA_913058025.1 uncultured Myxococcales bacterium
ACGAGATTTCTGCCTGTCTCGTGGGCTCGGAGATGTGTATAAGAGACAGGCCCGGATCGTCGTGGACGGCGGCTGGCAGGCAGAGAGCGACGAGCAGCTCCACGCGATCCTCTCCATGGAGTTCGGCCCCACGCTCGCCGACCGAGCGCGCGACGAGCTCGGCGTCCGCGACTCCATCTCCTACGCGTTCGCGCTGTACGTGCTCGAGGCGTGAGGTTGGAGGCCACGCGCGCGTTCGTTACACTCTCGCGTGTCCCACAAACCAAGAACCCGTGAGTTCGCATGGGCACCCCCTTCCTACTGGCGCTCGTGATCGCGGCGCTCGAGATCGCAGCGTACGCCGCGATGTGGACGCCGTACCTCTCGCTGATCGCGAGGTTCTCGCTCCTACTGGACGACGTCGAGGGGCTCGACGCCCCGCTCGAGCACGCCGCCAGCGGCGAGTCCGCGTCGACGGTCTGGCGCGCAGACGGCGCCGCGGTCTGGCTGCGCCACCGCTTCATCCCTGGCTCCAGGAACAACAACACGTTCGTCGTCCGGCTGAGGACGTCCGACCCCCGCGACGCCTCGTGGGGCGTACCGCTCCTGGGCGCGGTCACCGCGTTCGGCCTGTCGTACGCGGCCTACATCGCCGTGCGCGTCGTCGCCCCCGAGCGCTTCGCCCACGAGGTGCTCGGCGCCGATCAGATCCTGGCCCACGTCGGGCTGCTCGTCACCATCACCGTCTCACTCACAGCGCTCCTCACGCTCCTCGGCCGCCACATCGCCCGGGACGGCCTCGAGGAGTGGCTCGCACTCCACGCGAAGCAGTAGCCGCCCGTCACATCACGACGAGATGGTCGGGTTGGTCTGTCTCCTGCATCGGATCACGCCGTAGCCCACGCGACAGCGCGAGGTACACTGCCTAGGCGCCCCACCCACGCATCATCTTGAAACAAAGGTCTGGTCAAAATGGAACGGTACGCACTCGCCGCGCTCCTCATCGCCTTCGCGCTCTTCATGGTCTGGCGCTCGAGCGCCGGCAAGACCGACCCGGCCGCGGCCCGCGAGCTCGTCGCGGGCGGCGCCGCGCTCATCGACGTCCGCTCCCCCGGCGAGTTCGCCAGCGGGCACATCGAAGGCGCGAAGAACATCCCCGTCGGAGAGATCGGAGCGCGCACCTCCGAGGTCGGCGCCAAGGACGCGCCCGTCGTCGTCTACTGCCGCAGCGGCGCCAGGTCGGGCAGCGCCAAGTCGACCCTCGAGGCCGCAGGGTTCACGCAGGTGCACGACCTGGGGGCGATGTCGCGCTGGTGACGTGCCGTAGGGCGTCGGTCGCACGCGCCACAGCGCGGAGACGGACCAACACTCGGTCTAGCGCGCCGGCTCATCGGCTCGGTCGAAATCGAGACCGACGATCTTGACGGACCCACCAGGGACCGAAAAGATCATGCTCTGCTCACCTTCGATATGCCGCTTGATGAACTCGAACTCATGATGGGACTCTAGGACTTCGATGGCCTCCATGACGTCGACGCCCTGGACCTGCATGAGCTCTCGGGCCTCTTCGTAGACCTCGTCCTGGTGGCGCTCGACGTGTCCGGGCACCACCCTGAAGCGTCGACGTGTGGTGTGGTGCCCGATGGGCAGGTGGCCACAGGCCTCGAGGCGAGAGTAGACGTGCTCCGGGACAGGCAGCGCTGGATCCATACCCTCTGGTGGGTACAGGGGGCCTCCTCGCCCTTCGCACTCCTGAGCAAGCGTCTTCGTCTCGTCCCTCCACGTCCACTTCGCGTCTGCCCTACCTCGGCTTGGCTCTTCACTCGACACCGTGGGTATCTGCGCCGCGCCATGAGCGACGGGCTCTGGAGGACGACCCTGAGCAGGCGCCACTGCCCTCGGTGGCGGAGGCTGAGGCGGCGCCTGGTCACACCCCGAGGACACCAGCGCGCACCCGGCGACGAGGACGCACACAACGCTGCTCTGGGGCCGCTTCGGGCCCGCTTTGGATGGACTCACTTTCGTTCCTTGGGCTGGAGCCTGTCGTAGAGGCTCGGAGCATCAGCCTGCGAGCTCGGAGGCGCCTGAAGCGTCTCGGGCATGACGGTCGCGCCGATCTTCTTTCCCCTCACCGCGGCCTTCGACTCCAGCGTCGCGACCTCTCGCGCTCCGATGACATGGGATCGCGCCAGCGCACACACGCGCTCGGCTGGAGCAGGGTCGAGCACCGGCGCGATGGACGCGCCCCCAGTGGGGTTCGGCTCGTCGGCCCGCGCCGCCTCGCCGCTGGCCTCGGGTGCGCCGTCACAGCCCCAGGCCGACACACACACGAAGAGCGTCACGGACACGGCCCACCGTCTACTTCTCGAGTTGTCCATCGCTCCCCTCATGTCTCTCAGATGTGTCGGTCTCACTACTTCACACTAGCCGGACACATCGGCAGACTCGAACTCTCAACAGACAATGAAGCCTTGGCGCACGATTCAGCGAATATCTTGCGGATGATCTTTATGAACGCTCCCGCGTGAAACAGAGGGAACTCAACTGAAGGAGCCAATGATGAACACTCTTATCCGCGCGCTGATCCTCTCTCTCGTCCTCATCGCGTCCTCGACCGCGTGGGCCGCGGACCTCGACGTCCGGGAGCACGTGGAGGTCGTGGGCTCTGCGGAGGTCAAGGTCGTGCCCGACGAGTTCGTGCTGCGGGCGCAGATCCAGACGTTCGATACGAAGCTGGACGCCGCCGCCAAGAAGAACGACGCGTCGATCCGCGCGGCGTTCGCGGCGATGAAGAAGCTGGGCATCGCGCGCCGGTACGTGGTGACCGACCAGGTCCGGGTGAACGCGGTGACGGAGGGCTACCGTGAGCGCGGGAACTACCGGCGGCTCGGGTACACGGTGTCGCGGGAGGTGATGGTGGTGCTGCACGACCCGAAGAAGGTCGAGCCGGCGATGAAGGGCCTGTTCGGGCTGGGCGTGGATCGGCTGAACCTGGAGACGAGCAGCACGAAGATGGCCGAGCACGTGGCCGCGGCCGAGGTCGCCGCCGCGGGCGCCGCGCGCAAGAAGGCGACGGCGCTCACGGGAGCGCTGGGCCGAAAGCTCGGCCGCGCCGTCGCGATGTCCGAGGGCTCGCCGCAGGGCCAGTCGACGTCGAACTTCGTGTACGCGGCGGCCACGCCAGACCTCGGAGACTCGATCTCGCTGGGCAAGATCAAGGTCGAGGCGAGCGTCCGGGTGAAGTTCCTGCTGTTGCCGTGAGCCGCGCCCGCCGGCGCCGGCGCCAGGCCCCGAGCAGCCCGAGCAACGACGCGAGCGCCGCGGGCGAGCCTGCGGGCGCTCCCGGCGCCTGGGCGCAGCCACCACCTGGCGAGTTGCGCTCGACGTAGCCCGGCGACCAGTCAGAGCAGCCCTCGACCTCGGCCCAGTCGATCTCGCGGCGGTCGTTCTTGTCGCGGACCTCGCAGGCCTCGGGCTGGCAGAGCGTGGTGGGCTCGGAGCTCCGGCCGTAGATGTCGACGAACCGGACGCTCACGCAAGGCTGAAACTCGTTGTAGAAGCGGTCGCTCACCCACGTCGCCTCGGGCGCGTCGCTCTCGCTCGTGAAGGAGGAGCCCTGGACGTCGGGCAGACCATCCCGCTCGATCACGAAGTCGAAGTGCCCTGGAGGGGTCCCTGGCTCCATCGCCGCGTCCAGGCGCAGCCAGGCGCGTGTGCGGACCGGGTCGGCAGGATCGACCCCCGGTCCACAACCGAAGGGATCTCGGAGCTCGAACGGTTCGTCCGCGAGGTCTGTGAACGCGACGATCTTCCAGGCGAGCGTGGGAGTTAGGAGAGGTGCGTCGGGCGTCTGCTCATCGAGCACGGTGAACGTCGTGTCGTAAGTTTCGATGTCGCGAACGTTGTTTCGCCACTCATCGTCGACCCCGAGTAGATAGTCCCCCGGCGGGAGCGGGTCCGCTGGCCGGGCGCTGCATCGCTCTCCGGCCTGGAGAGAGGTGATCGTCGTCGGCTTGCAGTCCAGGTCAACCAGCGGGATCTCCACCCCGGACGAATCGACGAGCTGCATCAACGGTCCGCGCCACCAGCTTGGGTCGCCGCCGCGTCGCTCGATTGACACCCTCACAGTCGGCGCGACCTCACCACGTGGGTGGAGCTCCAGATCGAGCGGATAGGTGGGTAACGCCACGCTACACGCCTCGGCATCCACCGGCGCGATCACCATGGGCGTCACGCTCGTGGCCAATATGAAAGGTATGTGGCGCATCGACTCGTCCCTCCAGTTTGTTCGGCTCGACGGCCAGCGTCTCAGAATCACTAGTACGTCGCAAAATCCAGCGCGCGTACCTCAGTCCAGCGCCCCAGCCGTGCTCACGTCGAAGACCTCGATCACGACCCTGCTCGCCTCCACGCCCTCCGGCGGCGCGACGTCCTCACCCAACCCCAGCGCCTGCACGCGGGCCTCGAACGTCGCGCTCTCCTCCGAGAGGACACCCAGCAGTGACGCGGCCCTCTCCTTGCTCATCTTCATGTTGTAGGCGCCCGAGCCCCGAGGGTTCGTGTGCACCTCTATCCGAGCCCTGGCCCTCGGGTCCTTCATGAGCTCGCGGACCTCGTCGAGGTGCTTCCCGCCCTGGAGCGACACGATCACGCCCTCCTCGAAGAACTCCGAGGACGGGTAGATACGCGTGAACGGCACGAACGCCTCGGGCTCCGCCTCAGGTTCCGGCGGCGCGGGCGGCGCGGGCTTGGTAGGAGCCGCTGGCGTGGCCTCCGGGGCGCCGCTGGTCACGGGCGGCTCGGACGTCGCCTCCGGCGCCTTCGTCTGCTCACAGGCCACGCACGCACACAACACGATCGACCAGTACCACCTCATAGAACCTCCTGAACGCTCACAGAACCCGACGGCTCGCGCCGCGTCGTATGCCAACGAGTGTACTCTGGGGCACAGAGGTCGGTCGAGCGCTCGAATGGGCTGGGTGGTTCGCGAGGCTTTGACGTGAGGTGGTGCACGACCTCTTGCGGAGGACTCCCCCCGCAGGTTGGCCTCGCGGCCAATCTGCTGCCCCCCGAACGGGGGGCTCGGTCGCGCTCTCGAACAGGCTCTGTGGTTCGCGAGGGGCGCCCCACGCGAACCTCGACGCTGATTCGGGCATCCACTTGAACCTCGACGTTCATTCGGACGCACGGCCGAGCCCCTGTCTCTTATACACATCTCCGAGCCCACGAGACAGG
>CAJXPN010000394.1 GCA_913058025.1 uncultured Myxococcales bacterium
AGAGTAGATCGTCGGCAGCGTCAGATGTGTATAAGAGACAGGGGCTGGATCGAGGCGGTGAGAGGACGCAGCTCGCGACGCTGCTCGTGGCGAGGGCGTTCGAGGTGGGCGCGTCGCTGACCGACGAGACGTTCTCGTGCGGGGCGGGGTCGATCTGGGCGGTGGGGCGCGTGGACGAGGGCGCGGGGTTGGTCGCCGACGAGGTCGGCCTGACCGCGTGCTTCCAGCGGTTCCTCGAGTTCTGCCTCATCGCGGCCTCGGACAAGCGCCACGTGTTCATCGCGCCGGAGGGTGCGCGCCCGGCGCTCGCGGAGCTGATCGCGCGCGCGACGGTCGAGCACGCGTTCGAGGAGCGCGTGATGCTGGGCGAGGTCTCGTCGAAGGCGCTGCTCGGGGACGTGAGGGACGCGCGGGTGTGCGTGGCGTGGCTGCCCGAAGGGCTCGAGGCGTTGCGCACGGCGCTCGACGGCTTCGGGTACGCGTGGGCGGAGCGCCACGAGCGCGAGAAGATCCCCGCGCACATCACCTACTCGCCGGGGTCGAAGCTCTCCGGGCGCTACGAGATCCAGCGCGAGCTGGGCGCGGGCGGCTTCGCCGTGGTGTACGCCGCGAGCGACATGCACGTGGACCGGGTCGTGGCGATCAAGGTCATCGACCTGTCGCGGGCGGGCCGAGGCCCCGAGCGCGTGGCGTTCATCAAGCGCTTCGAGCGCGAGGCTCGCCTGGCCGCGTCCGTGAAGCACCCGTGCATCGTGGAGGTCTACGACTACGGGGTCTCGGAGAACGAGGTCCCGTACATGGTCATGGAGCTGCTCGACGGGCACGACCTCGAGGTGCACCTGAGCCGCAACGGCCCGATGTCGGCCGCCGAGCTGCTGCCGAGGTTCATCGACGCGCTCGAGGGGCTGGGCTACGCGCACGAGGTCGGGATCGTGCACAAGGACCTCAAGCCCTCGAACTTGTTCATGAAGTTCCCCGGTTCGCGCCGGGAGCAGATCTGCATCCTGGACTTCGGCGTGGCGCGCGTGCACACGTCGGCCTCGGCCAAGCTCACGCGCACGGACAACGTGCTGGGGACGCCGAGGTACATGGCGCCGGAGTACTCGACGAGCCAGACGGTGACGCCGGCGCTCGACGTCTACCAGATGGGCTTGATCCTGGTGGAGTGCCTGAGCGGCAGGTCGGTGGTGGACCACCCGGAGCCGATGGCGGCGATGTTCCAGCACGTCCGCGGCGAGCTGCCGATCCCCAAGCCGCTGCTGGACTCGCCGCTGGGGCCGATCCTGGAGCGCGCGCTGGCCGTGGATCACACGGAGCGTTACGCGGACGGGTTCGAGCTGGCGGACGCGCTGAGGGCGATCAACCCCGCGAGCATCCCGCCCGTGGGGCCGAAGACGCCGATCGTGTCGCTGTCGAGCCTGGACTCGGAGGCGATCGTGCGCGAGGCGCAGAGCACGGGCCCCCATCAGCTCGCGATGGCGCCGACGCTGGAGGCCGCGAGCGACGAGCTCCGCGCGGCGCGCCGCGGCCCCACGCACCACGGGCCACCTGGGCGACCGATCAGCCACGAGCTCGAGACGCTCATCGAGCCGCGCTCGATGGTCGCGTCGGCGCCCGCGGACACCGAAGAGCTCGACGGCCTGCCCGACGAGCCCATCTACGCGTACGGGTCGTCGACGGGGTACGTGGCGGTGTTCGTGTCGATGGCGGCCGCGCTCATCGTGGCGGTCGGCGCGCTGGTGGTGATGTCGAGGCCGGCCCGGAAGGTGCCCAGGGTCGACCCCAAGGCCGACATCGTCACCGAGTACGACCGCGAGCTCGCCAGGGCCCGCGAGCGGGTCGCCTCACTCGAGGCGCGCCTGCTCGCCGGGGACGTCGCGTTCGTGCTCGCCGAGATCGACGCGATCAACGACCTCGACGCCAAGCTCACGCCCGACGAGGTCACCAAGGTCCAGGAGACCTACAAGAAGGCGAAGTACGAGCGGGAGAACATAGAGCACCTGGAGGAGGCCGAGGCGCAGCTCGATCGCAAGCTCTACCGCCGCGCGCTGCTGCTCTTCGAGCGCGTGCCGCAGGACTCGATCTACCGGACGAGCCCGCGCGCCAAGAAGCTGCGCGAGTCGCTGATGGTGAACTTGAGGGTCCAGATCAACGAGCACGTGCTCGCGGGCGAGGACAGGCAGGCGTTCGAGATCCTGCGCGACGTGCTCCGCCTGGAGCCGAACCAGCCCGACCTCAAGATCCAGTACGACGCCTTGCGTAAGAGGCTGAACGACTAGAACATCGTGCCACGAGGGTGTCTCTATGCGAGCCGTTGTCCTGATGCTGAGCGTGGTCGCGCTCCATGGGTGCTCGGGAGCGAAGGTGCTCGAGCCGACGCAGGTCGCGCAGGCCGAGGTCGCGCCGGAGCCGTCCCCCGTCGAGGCTGGCGTGGTCTACGTGGTCGAACCGGCCGAACCGGTCGACCCGAGCGAACCGAACGAGGAAGGCGTCATACCGCTGTTTCCCGGCCCGTTGATGGAGGGCCAGCCGAGGAACGGGTACGAGAGGCCGTTCCCACACAACGGCTCGGACTGTTCGTTCGTGACCGTCGAGAACGTCAAGCAGTGGGTCGATGCGTGGCGCGCGTGGAGGGGGTTCGTGCGCAGGCATCCGATAGAGGGCGTGGTGTTCCCAACGTATGAAGGGCGGGGGCAGGTGGGCGACGGCGTCGTGTTCACGCTGGTCGTCACGCCAGGAGGGCTGAAGGTCGAGGGGAAGTCGCTCACGCACCGCGAGGTCGAGGCGGCGTACGACTCCTGGTCGGGCCGACTCCGCCGCGAGGCCATGGCGAGGATGAGGGCACCGAAGGCCAGCAAGGAGGGAGAGCTGGCTGTCGACGCGAGGGCATCGCTAGGCGAGGTGCGTCGCGCGAACGCGGCGCTGAGGGCGGTACGGCACTGGCCCAAGACGTTCATGCTGATGAGAGGTCCAGAGGAGCTCCCGCACGGCGTCGAGCCGATCCCGGAGGCGCTGATCGAGCGCGCGAAGGCCGTGAACCTGCCACCACCGAGGCGAGGCGAGAAGCTTCCTCAACGGGCCTACCGTCGCCGCCACGGCAGAGCGCTCGATGCGGCTAAGGGCGAGTGTCCTGGGCTTCATGACAGGCCGGAGGAGCTGAGCGGCTACGTCGATCGGGGCACGCGCTCGGTGTCGACGGCGCAGATGTGGCTCGAGTGCGGCTGCGAGGTGGATCTGGAGATGCTCGTCGTGCTCACCGAGACGAACGGTAACCTGCCGGTGGCGTCCTTGCGCAGGCTCGAGCTCACCGCGAAGGCCGAGGGGGAGGTCGAGGAGTTCCCGGACGACACGCCCTGGGGGGTCGTCGTGGAGTCTCTGGGGCCGGGCGAGTGCGTCGATGTGCTCGCCGTCTTCGGACGCGAGCGCGCGTTCATGTGCGCGCGGGAGTGAGGATGACGGTGCCCAAGGTGACTGCGTATGGTTTCGGTCCGGGAGTCGGGATGCCGGACGTCAGCCCGTTCTGTTGCAAGCTCCACGCGTACGGCGTGTTCGCGGGGCTCGATGTCAGGTGGGAGGTTGGCGTGGCGCCACGTGCGCCGCGCGGCAAGCTCCCCTGGGCCGAGATCGACGGCGTCGCCGTGAGCGACTCGGGCACGATCGTGGAGGTCCTCGAAGGCGAGGTGGGGCTGGACGCCCACCTCGACGAGAGAGGGCGCGCGCTGTCGCGTGTGATGCGGAGCGCGCTCGAGGAGCATGTGTACTTCATGCTTCTCCATTGGCGCTGGGTCGACCCTTCGGGTTGGGCGATCTACCGGGGCGTGATCGCGGAAGTGATCGAGCTCGGCGGGGTCCCCGCGGCGCTCACCCCGCTGGTGCGTTGGGCGGCGCGGCGTGGGGTGCGGAGGAGCTTGCGCGCGCAGGGCGTCGGCAGGATGACCGGGCAGGAGCTGGAGCGTACGGGCGCCGCGCTCGTGGGCGCGTTCGAGGAGTTGTTGGGGGACCAGGAGTGGCTGTTGGGCGCGCGCCCCACGACGCTGGACGCGTCCGCGTACGGCGTGTTGGGTGGCGCATGGGTGCCCGAGTTGGCCAACCCTCTTCGCGTCGCGGTAGGCGAGGCGCCCAGGCTGGCGGCGTACCTCGACAGGGTTCACGCGATGGTCATGATGGAGGCTTGAGGGGACTCACGCGTCGTCTGTGGCGCGCCGCGCGCCCCATATCTTCTTGTCGTGGGCGAGCGCGACGCGCATCGGGGCGTCGACGGTGACCTGACATGAGAGCCTGAGGTAGGAGAACCGGTGCGCGGCGCGGTCGTGCCAGTGCGTGGGCTCCGGCGCGCCCTCGAGCAGGTCGACGCCGCACGTGGCGCAGAGGCCGCGGCCGCCGCAGTTGAGCGAGCGCGTGAGCGAGGTGTAGGGGCTGATGTCTGCGTCGAGCAGCGCGCGGCGCAGGTTCGAGCCGCGCGTGACGGAGAGCGTGCGCCACGACCCTGGCGCGACCTCGACCTCGACCTCGACCTCGACCTCGACGTGTGCGTCGTCCACGTTGGACCTCGGCGTTGAGCTTGTTGTTGTGGGCTTTGTGCGTGACGGGGCAGGAGACGTCGTTAGGATGCGGCGTGTCCGAGGTCGGGCGCGTGGTCGTGGAATGGAGAGTGAGAAGATGAGTGAGCCGGTGAGGACGAAGATTCAGCTCAGGTTCTGCGACACGGACGCGCTGGGACACATCAACAACACGGTGTTCACGCAGTACAGCGAGCTGGGGAGGATGGACCTGTTCGCGGCGGCGGGCGCCCAGGTCACGAGCCTGATCCTGGCGAGGATCGCGGTCGACTTCGTGCGGCAGGTTCAGCTCGACGACGAGGTCGTGGTCGAGTCGAGGATCGCGAAGATAGGCAAGACGTCGATCGTCGTGGCGCAGGAGCTCCTGGCGGACGGCGAGGTCGCGGCGAAGATGGAGTGCGTCGTGGTGTACTTCGACTATGACGCGCAACGCCCCGCGCCCGTGCCGGGCACGTGGCGCGAGGCGTTCGGCTTCGCAGAAGAGGTCTGAGCGGAGGCCTGGGCGAGGCTCAGATGGCCTCGAGGAGCGCGACGGTGCCGAGGCCGCCGTCGGCGCAGATGCTGACGATGGCGCGGTCGCCCGAGGTCATCCTGTCTCTTATACACATCTCCGAGCCCACGAGACAGGCAGAAATCTCGT
>CAJXPN010000395.1 GCA_913058025.1 uncultured Myxococcales bacterium
GTCGTGTCTATGCGCTGCTCGTGGCGGTCGCGCGCGAGGAGGTCGAGGCGGACGCCGTGGTGGTCTGGCGCTCGACGCCGACGGGGCTCGAGGTGGCGAAGAGCTGGTCGAGGTCCGACCTGGACGAAGACCACAGGCGCTCGCTGGGTTGCCTGGACGCCGAGATCGTGATCGAGAGGGGCAGCGGCGTGTGGAGGGGGGCGGAGGCCGCGGCGTTGGCGCCGCGGGCCGGTTGGTCCTCACACACGGCGCCCGCGATCCTTACGCTGCCGATGCGTAGCAAGGGTGAGGACGTGGGCGCGTTCACGGCGATCTCGTTCAGGGACGGGCGCGTGTTCACGGAGGGCAAGCGCAAGATGCTCTCCGTGTTGTGTGGCCGTGCGTCCGCGGCGGTCGAGAGCGCGGGCCTGTACGGAGAGCTCCAGCACACCTTCAAGCAGACGATCCAGGCGCTGGCGAACCTGCTCGAGGACAAGGACCCGTATACGCGCGGGCACTCGGACAGGGTGAGCGAGTACGCGAGGATGATCGCGGTGGGCTTGGAGCTCGAGGCGCAGGAGGTCGAGGAGATCGCCGACTGCGCGCTGATGCACGACATCGGCAAGCTCGGGATCCGCTACGAGGACTTGAACAAGGTCGAGCCTCTGACCGAGGCCGAGTACGAGATGTTCAAGAGCCACACGACGAGGGGGAAGTGGATCCTGGAGCCGATCGCGTTCCTGAGCCACCTCATCCCGGGCGTCTACCATCACCACGAGCGTTGGGATGGGAGGGGCTATCCGTTGGGTTTGGCAGGTGAGGACATCCCGCTGGTCGCGAGGATCCTTGCGATCGCGGACACATACGACGCGATGACGTCGCACCGCGCCTACAGGAGGGCGCTGCCCCACGACGTGGCGATCCGTGAGATCCAGGCGTTCTCGGGTGCGCAGTTCGACCCGAGCCTCGTGGAGGTGTTCGAGCGGGTGATCACGCAGAGCCGTGGGGTGGGGTCGTCGAAGGCGCAGCGCTGGGGTGCGCTGGAGGGAGACCTGCCGGCGACGAGGCGCGCGAACGTCGGGGGATGAGCGCGAGCAGACGCGCTGCCCGCAGACTCATGCCGCGTCGTCCTCGACGTTGCGCATGTGGAGCTCTTTGAGCTTCTGGCGACGCACGGAGCGGCGGGTGCGGTTGGTCTCCTCGTTGAGGAAGGGCTCACGGTTGCGGATGATGCCGCGGTCGTAGGCGACGTCGACGAGGAAGCGGCGCATCATCTTTCGCCCTCGGAACAACCTGCTCATCACGGTGCCGACGGGGACGTCGAGGATGTGAGCGATCTCCTTGTAGGAGAAGTCGTTGAGGTCGGCGAGCATGACGACGGTGCGGAACTCGACCGGGAGCTCGCCCAGCGCGTCCTTGATGTCCTGAGAGAAGGTCTTGAAGAGCGCGCCCTTCTCCGGGTTTTGGTAGAACTCGGCCTTCTCACGGTTGAAGAAGTTCTGCTCGATGGGGCGCAGGTCGTCGGCGTTGAGGATCTCACGCTCCTTCTTCTTGCGCCGGAAGCGGTTGATGAAGGTGTTGGTGAGGATGGTGAAGAGCCACGCGCGACAGTTCGTGCCCTTCTCGTAGCGGTGGAAGTTGGTGAAGGCCTTGAGGAAGGTCTCCTGGACCAGATCCTCGGCGTCCTTCTCGTTCTTGGTGTAGCGCAGCGCCGTGGCGTAGAGCTCGTCGAGGTAGACGAGCGCGGTCTGCTCGAACTCGGCGAGCTCGGGGGCGTTGTCGCTCTTGTTGAAATCGTTCAGGCGTAGCATCTCGGCTCCTTGGGGGCCCACGCGGTCGATCGTGGAGCGTCCATTCTTTAGACGCATTCCAATCAAAAAGGTTTCACTCGACGTGTGCGAACGGATGTTCGCGCTGGATGGTCGCGTGTATTTGGATCGTGATACGAGTGTTTGATCGTTCGTCGTATCGGGGCCTTGTGATTAGAATGTAAGCAGGGGAGGGGAGATAGCAATGGTTGAGGGTTCGATGTGTGTTGATGCGGGTTTGAAGAGATCGGAGAGGAGGCTTGAGGGGAACCGAGGGCGTTGGTAGAGTGCTCGCCGCTTGTTCGGCGAGCATGTAATTAAGGAGCGCGCGCGCGTACGTGCGTGCGCGTGAGCTAGAGAATGCGAGAGAGGGATCCATGACGGCGTCGGTGAACATCCAGCCCATCAACATTGAGGACGAGATCCAGGAAGCGTACATGGATTACGCGATGAGCGTGATCATCGGGCGAGCGCTGCCCGACGTACGCGATGGACTCAAGCCAGTGCACCGGAGGATCCTGTACGCGCAGCACGAGCTGGGGAACCGGTACAACTCGTCGTACAAGAAATCCGCGCGCATCGTGGGCGACGTGATCGGTAAGTACCATCCGCATGGTGACTCGGCGGTGTACGACGCGCTGGTGCGTATGGCGCAGGACTTCAACATGAGGGCGCCTCTGGTCGACGGCCAGGGCAACTTCGGCAGCGTGGACGGCGACCCTGCGGCGGCGATGCGTTACACCGAGGTGAGGATGTCTCGGGTGACCCAGGAGCTTCTGGGAGACCTCGAGAAGCGCACTGTGGACTGGGAGGCGAACTACGACGGTACGCTCGAGGAGCCCACGGTGTTGCCGGCGAGGGTGCCCAACCTGTTGGTCAACGGCTCGAGCGGCATCGCGGTGGGCATGTCGACGAACATCCCGCCGCACAACCTGGCGGAGGTGGTCGACGCGACGATCGCGATGATCGCGAACCCCGAGATCGAGATCGAAGGCCTGATGGAGTGCATCCCCGGGCCGGACTTCCCCACGGGCGGAACGATCCACGGCAAGAAGGGGATCGTCGACGCGTACACGTCGGGCCGAGGGATCATCAAGATCAGGGCCGAGGCCTCGATCGAGATCAACGAGCGCACGAGCAAGCCGAGCATCATCGTCACGGAGCTTCCATACCAGGTGAACAAGGCGCGTCTTCTCGAGAAGATCGCCGAGCTGGTCAAGGACAAGAAGCTCGACGGCGTGACGGACCTTCGTGACGAGTCGGACCGCCGCGGCATGCGGATGGTGGTCGAGCTTCGCAGGGACGTGGTGCCCGAGGTGGTGCTGAACAACCTGTTCAAGCTCACGGCGATGCAGTCGTCGTTCGGCATCATCATGCTGGCGATCGTGAACGGTCAGCCCAAGGTGATGCCTCTGAAGGAGGTGTTGGAGAACTTCATCGACTTCAGGCGCGACGTGACCACGCGCCGCACGAACTTCGAGCTGGAGAAGGCCGAGGAGCGATCTCACATCCTGGAAGGCCTCAAGATCGCGTTGGATCACATCGACGAGGTGATCAAGCTGATCAGGGCGTCCGCCGACGGTCAGACCGCGAGGACTGGGCTGATGGCGCAGTTCGGTTTGAGCGAGCGTCAGTCTCAGGCGATCCTGGACATGAGGCTGCAGAAGCTGACGGGTCTGGAGCGTGGCAAGATCATCGCGGAGCTCGAAGAGCTCGCGATCCAGATCGCGGCCCTGCGCAAGATCCTCGAGAACGAGGGTGAGCTGCTGCGCGTGATCGTGGAGGAGCTCCACGAGGTGCGCGAGCGCTATGCCGACGAGCGCCGCACGAGGATCAGCGCGTCGACGTCGATCCTGTCGATCGAGGACCTGATCGCCGAAGAGCAGATGGTCGTGACGATCACGCACGCGGGCTACATCAAGCGTACGCCGCTCGCGGAGTACCAGGCGCAGCGTCGAGGAGGTCGAGGTAAGAAGGGGATGAAGACCAAGGACGAGGACTTCGTCGAGGATCTGTTCGTGGCGTCGACGCACGCCCACATCCTGTTCTTCACGTCGATCGGCAAGGTCTACAAGCTCAAGGTGCACGAGCTGCCGCCGGGGTCGAGGACGACCAAGGGCAAGGCGATCGTGAACCTGTTGCCCTTGCAGGAGGGAGAGACGGTCAAGACGGTGCTGCCGATCGACGAGTTCGAGGAGGGCCGCTACATCCTCACGGCGACGCGTCGAGGGATCGTCAAGAAGACGGACCTGATGGCGTACTCGCGCGTGCTCTCGGTGGGCATCATCGCGCTCTCACTCAAGGCGGGCGACGAGCTGGTCGAGGCGAAGACGACGAGCGGCGCCGACTACGTGTTCATGGCGTCGCGTCATGGCCAGGGCATCCTGTTCAAGGAGGGAGACGTCCGCGCGATGGGTCGCGTGGCCGCGGGCGTGTTCGGCATGAAGTTCAGAGAGGGCGACGAGCTCGTGAGCATGACGGTGCTGCCGGCCGAGCTGATGGCCAAGGTCGAGCAGGACGGAGAGAACGAGGAGCTGGCGAAGGTCCTCACGGTCACGGAGAACGGGTACGGCAAGCGGACGAAGATCGCAGGCCACTCGGTCCAGAACCGAGGCGGCGTCGGGTCGATCGCGATCAAGACCTCGGAGCGTAACGGCATGGTGGTCGGCGCGAGGCTGGTGACCGACGAGGACGAGCTGATGCTGATCACGAACAAGGGTCAGATCATCAGGATGAAGGTGTCGGGCATCTCGACGGTGAGCAGGAACACGCAAGGTGTGACGTTGATGACGATGGACGACGACGAGCTCGTCGTGGGTCTGGCGCGCCTCGTGCCGGAGGACGACGAGGACGACGAGACCCTCGAGGGCGAGGGCGCAGAAGGCGCCGAGGGTGATGGCGCTGACGCGGCAGTGATCGACGCTGTAGTTGACGCGGGGGACTCCGAGGAGGATGCCGGTGCCGGTGAGGAGGAGTGAGCCGCCGTGTTGATTCCAAGTCACTGAGGTGCTAGCGGTTTTGGGCCCGGCTCGCGATGCGAGCCGGGCCCTTCTGCATTCGAGAGGAGCGTGACGGATGGCGCAGAGCGGGGTGAGGACGTTCGGGGCCGTGTCGGCGTTGGGGCTGCAGTTCGTGGCGTTGGTGATGGTGGGTGTGTTCGGCGGGGGGTGGTTGGACGCGCGCTGGGGGACGAGGCCGTGGATGGTGATGGTGGGCCTGGGGGTGGCGCTGGCGGCGTGTGCGCTCCAGGTCAGGCGTGTGCTCGCGTGGTTGAGCGAGGAGGGTTGAGGTGATGGAGCTGGGCAAGGATCTGGTCAAGAAAGGGACGATGAAGGGGCTCGGGCTTTGCGCTGTGCTCCTGTCTCTTATACACATCTCCGAGCCCACGAGACAGGCAGAAATCTCG
>CAJXPN010000396.1 GCA_913058025.1 uncultured Myxococcales bacterium
GAGATTTCTGCCTGTCTCGTGGGCTCGGAGATGTGTATAAGAGACAGGTCCTCGTCCACGGACCTCACGACCTACGACCCGATCCTCGTCGACGCCGACGCGGCCTCTCGAGGAGTGCGCGCGCGGCTGTACGCCGCCGCCGCCGGCGCCGCGCTCACGCTGGCGTGCGCGCTGGGGATGGCGCTAGGAGGGCAGGGGACCTTCGCCATGATCGCGCTGGGGAGCGTGGCGTTCGGCGGCCTGCTCGTCACGATGACGCTCGCGCTGAGCGCGCGCCGCGAGGAGGTCGTCCACAAGCTCGCCACGGACCTCGATCGGCAGCCGCCGCTGCTCCCTCGCGGAGGCGGCGGCGCAGACGGCGACCCCTGAATCGGCTCAACCGTGGAGCCCGGGCTCAGCGAGCGCGACCAGCTCCGTGATGGCCTCCTTGGCGGCCGACCTCGCCTCGAGCACCGAACTCGCCCAGTCCACGATCACCGCGCGGCACGCCTCCGGGTCGTCCTGCGCCGCGCGCACGCGCGCCGCGGTGACCTCGCCGCGCTCGCCGGGCGGCGGCACCTCGAGGACCTCGTCGGGGGCGCCGAGCTTGTACGCGTCGAGCGCCCGGCTCATCCGCGGGGACATCGAGTAGGACCACGCGACGCCCCGGCCGAGCACGAGCTCGAGGCGCGCGAGGTGGAAGTGGTCGCTCCAGCGGCCGTGGAGTTCGGGGTGCTGGAGCGCGTGCGCGTCGACGATGAAGAACCTGTACCTGTGATCCTCGGGTGCGCTCAGATCGAGCACGCCGAAGCCGAGCTCGAAGACCTCCACGCACGCGTGCACGCCGCGTTCGAAGTCGGCGCCGCAGAAGGGGCAGGGGCCGCCGTCCGGGAGCTCGACGCCGTTCGCCTCGGCGAACTCGGTGTATGTCCTGGGCATGGGCTCCTCGTGTGGTCTGCGCGATGTCGCGTCACTGCATGACGCGCCAGCTCTGATCGTCGAACTCCTCGCCGCACTTGTATGTGCCCGCCTTCTTTTCGTTCATGAAGAGGCACCGCTTCGTCTCGGCGCTCTTGAGGGCGAACCCCCGCTTGTGCTTGCGTGGCTTGACGACCCACCACTGGCGCGCGTGCTTCTCGCAGGCCTCGTATCGGACAGGCTTGCCCTCCCTCGACGTCAGGCAGAGGCCGGTGGTTCGGTGGCGAAGCTGGAGCGTGTACGCGGCAGGAACCTCGCGGACATGCTCGGCGTCGAAGCCCGTCGGGTAGTCGCAGCGGCTCGAGGCGAGCGTCTTCTTGCCAGACGCCGTCAGGCAGATCTCTGGCGCGTTCGCCGTGCTGAGCCGTACCCATTCGCCTCTACTCGGCGAGCTCGTTCGAGGCTTGAGCGCCTCGGCGGGGGTCGTGGTGCGCTTGACGACGACGATCTGATCGCCGCGACTCTGGTCACACTCCGCGGTCCCGTGGCGGCCGCCTGGGGCCGAGAACAGGCACCTGCCCGAGCTGGCGTGGACGAGCTGAACGCCGCGTTGTGAAGTGGGGACCGTGTACCAGCGCGCGCTGGCGCCGCACGCCCCGTAGGCGAGCTTACCGCGCGCGTCGTTGAGGCACGTGCCCTTGGCCATGTCACGGAGTTCGTAGGTGCGCTGGCCCTCGATCTTGCCAGCGAGGGCGATGACGTGTCGACTCGAAGCCGAGCAGGCGCCGGGCTTCGCGGACCCGCTGCTTGCGCCCACGCACTCCGCCGACGCGTATGTGAAGATGTCGACGGGCTCGTCGGTGGGGGGCTTCGGGGCGGGCTGTGTCCTCCAGTGTTGGTCGTCGAAGGTCGTGTTGCAGGTGTATACGCCGAGTTTTTTCTTGTTCAGGAACAGGCACTTGCCCGAGTTGCCGTTCAAGAGGAGGAAGCGGTCGGGTTTGTCTGCGTGCGCGGTATACCAGCGCTGATCGTTCGCGCCGTCGACGCACTTGTAGAAGGCGAACCTGCCATCCGCGTTCGAGTAGAGGCAGCGCCTGCGGTCGGGGTGTCGGATCTGGTAGACGCGCTGGCTCTTGATGGCGCGGACGCGCTCGAACGTGAGCCTCTCCTTGACCGCGCACGGCCGCATGACGGGGGCCTTCCCGGCGGCGTCGACGCTCAGACACATCCCTGGTGCGTTGTCCGTGGTCACGTAGACGGGGGTATCGGTGATGGGCTGAGAGGCGTCACCCTTCCGCGAGCTCGACCCCTTCTTCATGGTGAGCTGGGCCAGCGTAGGGCCCGTTGCGCTGGGCGAGCCTTCGCCGCAGATCGGGTTGTCGAAGGCCTGGATCACGGTGGCGATCCCGGTGGGGTCGAGCGAGGCGATGTCGAACTGTCCGGACCCGTCGTCGAGCTCACCGAGGATGAACGCGCTGGACTCGGCGAGCAGGTCGGCGGCGAGCTTCTTGCCCTTTCGAGACGCGGCCTTCTCGAGTTCGTTCTTGATGTACTGCCTGGCCGCCTCGCGACCGACGTACTTCGCGGTCTTCCTTGCGTGGTTGAGGATTCTGCCGGCGCCGAGGACGTTCTGGAAGACCTCGAGGGTGGATGAGGTCTGTCGAAAGACCGAGGACACGCAGGCCTTGGTCGAAGTCGAGCAGCCCATGCCGCAGGAGACGGGGAAGTCGGCGGGGCAGGAGTTCTGCCAGCACACGGGGCCGACGCCGACGCGTCCCCCCGAGCACTTCGCGTAGCAGAGGCCAGCGTCGAACTCTTCGCCGGCGGCGCACGTCGTTGGGATGGTCCCGACGCCGCGGCCGTAGGACCTGCGACCACAGGTGAAGCCGAGGTCGATCATGCCGTTGGAGCAGCTCTCGAGGAGCCCCTTCGAGCAGACCGGGCCGAGCTCGGTCTTGCCGGCTGGGCAAGCCTGCCAGCACATCGGGCCGCCGTCACGGTAGCCGGTCTTGCAGGAGTCGTAGCAGAGCCCGGCGTCGTTGACCTGGCCCGCGGCGCAGCTCGTGGGGATGGTCCCGACGCCGCGGCCCTGGCTCTGCCTCCAGCACACGTCCTGTGCGTGCGCGGAGGAGGACCAGAGGAGCAGCGCGACGACCACGGCGAGCGCGCGGGTCAGTGACGAGAAGGGGGAGGAGATGGAGTGCATCGGATGCTCCTGTCATCGAGCCGAGGAGTGGTTGCGGATGGATACCTTTTGATACGCGGCGCGGCCTCGGCTATTCAAGTCGCCATCCGCGCGTTGCCCCAGGCGCCTGGCTGTGGGTGGGGCGAATGTAGGGGGATGCAGAGCCCATGAGGGCGAGGTCGCGCGTGGGCGGGCCTGTGGCGTTTGTCATACAGGGGCTCGGGGTTATACTCGCGCCACCTCGGGTCGCGTCGTGTGGACGTGTCGCGTGGAAGATCAAGAGGTTGTGAGCGACCATGAAGCAAGAGAAGCAAGGGTTCCTCGAGGCGCTGGCCGAGAGGCCGTTCGTGTTCGACGGGGCCATCGGGACGCAGCTCTATGAGCGAGGCATCTACGTCAACAAGTCGTTCGACGACGCGAACCTGAGCCGGGTCGATCTCGTGCGCACGGTGCACGAGGATTACCTGGCGGCGGGCGCGGACGTGCTCACGACGAACACGTTCTCGGCGAACCGGATCAAGCTCTCGAAGCACGGGCTGGAGGACAAGGCTGAGGAGATCGTGCGGGCGGGGGCGAGGATCGCGCTCGAGGTCGCTGGAGACCGGGCGTGGGTCGCCGGGTCGATCGGGCCGTCGGGGGCGACGCCTTCGATCGCCACGGCGTCGGAGCTGACCGACATCCTCGCCTCGTTCGCCGACCACATCAGGTGGCTGGTGGACGAGGGCGTGGACCTGTTGATCTTCGAGACGTTCCGCCAGCTCAACGAGCTCAAGATGGCGATGGAGGCGGCGCGCGCGGTCGCGCCCGACATCCCCATCGTGGCGCAGATGGCGTTCGACTCGGAGCAGCGCACGGGGGAGGGCGCGGGGCCCGAGCGCGTGGTGAGGTTGCTGGCGGACTGGGGCGCGGACGTCGTGGGTGCGAACTGCGTGGAGGGGCCGCACGGGCTCTTCGACATAGTCAAGCTCATGGTCGGCCAGGGGCTCCCCGTGGTCGTGCAGCCGAACGCGGGCTACCCGCGCCGCATCGAGGACCGCTTCGTCTACATGGCGACGCCGGACTACTTCCAGACGTTCGCGCGCCGCTACTTCAAGGCGGGCGTGGCGGCGGTGGGCGGGTGCTGTGGCACGGGCCCCGAGCACATCCGGAAGATCGCGGGCGCGGCGCGCATGATGAGCGGCGGCCGCAGCGCGATCGTGTACACGCCGAGCCAGCGCGAGAAGCACGAGAGCGTGGCCATGGAGGAGGTGCCCGTGGCGCGCCGCTCCGGGCTCGCCGAGAAGGTCGAGCGGGTGTGGCGCGAGCGGGTCAACGCGCCCGCGGGTTCGCGCGCGCCGCTGGGGCCCGATCAGTTCGTGGTCAGCGTCGAGGTCAACCCGCCCAAGGGGCTCGACCCCGGCAAGGCGCTGCGCGCGGCGCAGATGCTCAAGCGGGGCGGCGTGGACGTCATCAACATCGCCGACGGCCCGAGGGCGTCGGTGCGCATGTCGAACTGGGCCCTGGGCAAGCTGCTCATGGACGAGATCGACACCGAGGTCATCATCCACCTGTGCGGCAGGGACCGTAACCTGTTGGGTTTGCAGGCGGACGTGCTCGCGTACCACACGGTCGGGCTGCACAACATGGTCGTGATCACGGGGGACCCGCCCAAGGTCGGCGACTACCCGCACGCCACTGCGGTCTTCGACCTGGATTCGGTGGGGATCCTGCGCATGATCCAGAGCCTGAACCGAGGCGTGGACCCCGCCGGGAAGGCAGTCAACGCCGTCACCAACTTCTACTGCGCGTGCGGCGCGGAGCCAGCCGCGCAGGACTACGACCGCGAGCTGCGCCGGCTCGAACTCAAGAGGGACGCGGGCGCCTCGATGATCATGACCCAGCCGGTCTACGACCCTCGCGTGCTCGAGCGGTTCCTCGACGACATCGAGACGCTCGAGCTCCCGGTGTTGGTGGGCATCCTGCCGCTGGCTAGCCACCGAAACGCCGAGTTCCTGCACAACGAGGTCCCCGGAATGGCCGTCCCCGGTGAGATCCGGGCCAGGATGAAGGCGGCGTCCACGAGCAAGGACGCCGGGCGTCTCGAGGGCGTCCGGATCGCCCAGGAGGCG
>CAJXPN010000397.1 GCA_913058025.1 uncultured Myxococcales bacterium
CGGCGAGCTCGGGGTTGGCCGCGGCCCAGGCGTCGTGTTTGGCCTGCCAGGCGGCGTGAGCCTTCGCGCCGGCGTCCCTGGCGTCCATGTGGGCGTAGACGTCCTCGGGGATCTCGAAGGGGCCGTACTCCCAGCCGAGCGCCTCGCGTGTGCGGGCGATCTCCTCGTCTCCGAGCGGTGAGCCGTGGCTCGATGAGGTGCCGGCCTTGCTCGGGGATCCGAAGCCGATGACGGTGCGCACGGCGATGAGGCTGGGCTTGTCGGTGACGAGCTTGGCGGCGGTGATGGCGGCGTCGATGCCGTCGACGTCGTTGCCTCCCTCGATGCGCGCGACGTCCCAGCCGTAGGCGGCGAAGCGGGCGAGGACGTCCTCGGTGAAGCTGATCGAGGTGTCGCCGTCGATCGTGATCTCGTTGTCGTCGTAGATGAAGACGAGCTTGCCGAGCTTGAGGTGCCCGGCGAGCGAGGCGGCCTCGTGCGAGACGCCCTCCATGAGGTCACCGTCGGAGCAGATGCCGTAGGTGAAGTGGTCGACGACGTCGCCGTAGCGGCCGTTGAGCTGCGCCTCGGCGATGGCCAGGCCGACCGAGGTCGCGAAGCCCTGGCCGAGCGGGCCCGTGGTGACCTCGACGCCGTCCGTGAGCTCGGCCTCGGGGTGGCCGGGCGTCAGGGAGCCCCACTGGCGGAAGTTCTTGATCTGGTCGAGCGTCATCCCCTCGTAGCCGGTCAGGTGGAGCAGGCTGTAGAGGAGCATCGACGCGTGCCCGTTCGAGAGCACGAAGCGGGAGCGGTTGAGCCAGTCGGGCGAGGTCGGGTCGTGCACCAGGTGGCGCGACCAGATCGCGTACGCCGCCGCCGCGAGCCCCATCGGGGCGCCCGGGTGCCCGCTGTTCGCCTTCTGCACCGCGTCCATCGACAGCGCTCTGATCGCGTTCACGCTCCGCTTCACAAGCTCGCTCATGCTCTCCCTCGACAGATTGGTGTGGCCCCCGCGCTTTGGCGCGACGACCTCGTCTTCATGTGTCCGCGGCGCTCGCCGCGTCGGCTGAGATCTTCGCCACGGTTCATACGTCAGCGTGCGGTGCTGCGTCCAGAGCGAGGCTCCAGGGTAAGGCTCGCCCGGAGGCGTCCTGGGCGGGCCCACGGTGATCGTTTAGGGCGCGAACCATGCGTCTCAGGTCACAAGTAGGCTTTGCGTTCTGCCACCTTGGGTGTACTTATTGGGGGAGCCGACGCGTCATGGAGGACACGGCGAGTGCGTGCGCGAATCCGCCAGGGATTCGGGTGAGAGGTCGCCAGAGGCGACCCTTCGCGTGAGCGATCGTAAGACGATCGACGTCACGCCACGAGGCGCCCTCAACGCCCCCATCCAGACGCTCGAAAACCTTTCATAGTCATGGGCTTGAGCCTGTGGCTTGCACCGACGTGTGTGCCACCATGTACCTGTTGCAGAAGCCCAAAACGGCTGTTACCTTCGGAGGGTGAACGTATGAGCAGTATCTTCGAGGAGACACCGATGGCAGCAGCGAGCAACTACACGGCCGCGGACATCACGATCCTGCGGGACCTCGAGCCGGTGCGTAAGCGCCCTGGCATGTACATCGGGGGCACGGGCAAGGCCGGGCTGCACCACCTGCTCTGGGAGGTCGTGGACAACTCGGTCGACGAGGCGATCAACGGCCACGCGACCACGATCGAGGTCACGCTGCACGAGGACGGCGAGTCGCTGACGGTGGGTGACAACGGCCGCGGCATCCCGGTGGACGTGCACCCCGTCGAGGGGAAGAGCGCGCTCGAGCTGATCCTGACGACGCTGCACGCCGGCGCGAAGTTCGACTCGGAGAGCTACGGGACCTCTGGCGGCCTGCACGGCGTGGGATCGTCGGTGGTGAACGCGCTGAGCGTGGAGCTGATCGCGAGGGTGCGCCGAGGGGGCAAGCTCCACGAGCAGGTCTACCGCCGCGGCATCCCGCAGTCGGACGTCCAGGTCGTGGGCGTGGCGCGCGGCACGGGCACCGAGATCTTCTTCCGCCCCGACGAGCAGATCTTCGAGGACCTTGCGTTCGACCCGGAGTTCATCGCCGAGCGCCTCGAGACCAAGGCCTTCCTCAACCGGGGCCTGCGCATCGTCTTCCGCGACAAGGTCAAGGACTCCTATCAGGAGTTCAAGCACGAGGGCGGCGTCGAGGACTTCCTCGACCACGTCATCAAGGGCGCCAAGACCGCGCCGATCCACATCGAGAAGATCTCGATCCGCGCCAAGGATCTGGACCACGAGGTCGTGCGCCTCGAGGTCGCGCTCCAGTGGACCGAGGGGACCGACGAGCAGATCCTGACGTTCGTCAACGGCGTGCCCACCGAGCACGGCGGCACCCACGAGCAGGGCTTCAAGGACGGCATCAACAAGGCACTGCGTGGCTACTTCGACGTCCATGACATCGCGCCGAAGTCGCTCGCCATCTCGTCCGACGACATCCGCGAGGGCGTCAAGGCGATCGTGAGCGTGTTCATCGTCGACCCGCAGTTCCAGGGCCAGACCAAGGCCAAGCTGAACAACCCGGGCGTGAAGTCGGTCCTGACGGCCGCGGTGCGCAACGCCGTCGAGCAGTTCCTCAACCTGCACTCGAACACGGGCAGCGCGATCGCCCAGCGCATCATGCAGGCGGCCAAGGCCAGGGCCGCCTCGCGCTCGGCGGCCAAGCAGGTCAAGCGCAAGAGGGCCATCAGCCACCGCCTCAACCTCCCCGGCAAGCTCGCCGACTGCTCATCGACCGACCCCGAGCGCTCCGAGCTCTTCATCGTCGAGGGCGACTCCGCCGGCGGCAACGCCAAGCAGGGCCGCGACCGCACCAACCAGGCGATCCTGCCGCTGCGAGGCAAGGTCCTCAACGCCGAGCAGGCCACGCTCTCGAAGGTGACCAAGAACAAGGAGCTCTCCAACGTCGTCGACGCGCTGGGGTGCGGCATGGGCGACCAGTACGACGCCTCCAAGCTGCGCTACCACAAGGTCATCCTGCTGATGGACGCCGACTCCGACGGCCACCACATCTGCACGTTGTTGCTCACGTTCTTCTACCGCTACATGCCCCAGCTCATCCTCGACGGCTACCTCTACATCGCCCAGCCGCCGCTCTACCGCGTCGACTTCGGCGGCGAGTCCTTCTGGGCGCTCGACGACCGCCACCGCGACCGCATCCTCGCCAAGATCAAGCGCCGCAAGCGCCAGAAGAAGATCAACATCCAGCGCTTCAAGGGCCTGGGCGAGATGATGGCCGCCACGCTCAAGGAGACCACGCTCGACCCCGAGGAGCGCAAGCTCCTCCAGGTCTGCATCCCCGACGAGAAGGTCGAGGTCACCGACAAGGTCATCTCCGACCTCATGGGCCGCGACGCCTCCATCCGCTTCCGCTTCATCATGGACAACGCCGACCAGCTCGACGAACTCGACGTCTGAGCCAGCGCGCCTACCTTGGCCGCGTCAGTCGGCGCGCCCCTTGGGCGCGCCGCTCTTGACACTCCATGGCGCCTCCTCTAACGATCAAGGGACGGGAGCAGTTCCATTCGCGCGCGAGCCGGTACGACGAGCACACGCTTCGAGCCGTCCCCCTAGATGACCGCTTCTCCTGATGCGTCCTCGCCCAACGACGGGCGGGACGCACGAGTCGCCCCACCTGGGCGCACCCCACACCTCGCGTCTCGCGTCTCTTCCCGCGCTCCACGCACCAGGGTCGAGACCGGCTTACCATCCATGTACGCCACTCACGCCCACGAGCACGGGCGCGCGACGCACCATGCAACCCCCCACGACGGGAGCCCGTTCAGACATGAACCTCCAGGAACTCAAGAAGAAGAAGATCGGCGAGCTTACGCAGATGGCCAAGGACGTCGAGGTCGAAGACGCCAGCAACATGCGTAAGCAGGAGCTCATCTTCGCGCTCCTTCAGCACCACACCGAGCAAGACGGCGACATCTACGGTGTCGGCGTCCTCGAGGTGCTCCCCGACGGCTTCGGCTTCCTTCGCGCGCCGGACTACAACTACCTGCCTGGTCCCGACGACATCTACGTCTCGCCCAGCCAGATCCGCCGCTTCAACCTGCGCACCGGCGACACCGTCAGCGGCCAGATCCGTCCTCCCAAGGAGAACGAGCGCTACTTCGCCCTCCTCAAGGTCGAGGAGGTCAACTTCGAGTCGCCCGAGCAGGTCCGCGACAAGATCATGTTCGACAACCTGACGCCGCTCTACCCCGAGCGTCGCCTCCAGCTCGAGACCACGTCGGACAAGTTCGACCTGCGCATCCTCGACCTGCTCACGCCCATCGGGAAGGGCCAGCGCGCGCTCATCGTCGCGCCCCCGCGTACCGGCAAGACCGTGCTCCTCCAGCACATCGCCAACGCCATCGCCCACAACCACCCCGACGTCATCCTCATCGTGCTGCTCATCGACGAGCGCCCCGAGGAGGTCACCGACATGCAGCGCTCGGTCGACGGCGAGGTCGTCTCGTCGACCTTCGACGAGCCCGCGCAGCGTCACGTCCAGGTCGCCGAGATGGTCATCGAGAAGGCCAAGCGGCTCGTCGAGCACAAGCGCGACGTCGTCATCCTGCTCGACTCCATCACCCGCCTGGCGCGCGCCTACAACACCGTGGTCCCGCCGTCGGGCAAGATCCTCTCCGGTGGTGTCGACTCCAACGCGCTCCACAAGCCCAAGCGCTTCTTCGGCGCCGCGCGTAACATCGAGGAGGGCGGCTCGCTCACGATCGTGGCCACCGCGCTCGTCGACACCGGCAGCCGCATGGACGAGGTCATCTTCGAGGAGTTCAAGGGCACGGGTAACTGCGAGCTCCACCTCGACCGCAAGCTCATGGAGAAGCGCATCTTCCCCTGCCTCGACATCAACAAGTCGGGCACGCGTAAGGAGGAGCTCCTCATGGACGAGTCCCACCTCAGCCGCGTCTGGATCCTGCGTCAGCTCATCCACCCGCTCAACGTCATCGACACGATGGAGTTCCTGCGCGACAAGATGGGCAAGACCGACTCCAACCAGCAGTTCCTCGACTCGATGAGCGGCTAGCCTCGGGAAGGGCGCCCGCGCGGTCGCTCACCTTCGGGTGGGTGACCGCGCGCACCCAGTGTCCCCTCTGTCTCTTATACACATCTCCGAGCCCACGAGACAGGCAGAAATCTCGTA
>CAJXPN010000398.1 GCA_913058025.1 uncultured Myxococcales bacterium
TGCCTGTCTCGTGGGCTCGGAGATGTGTATAAGAGACAGGCCCCACCCTGTACATCGCCTCACTCATCCGAGCCTCCAACCGTCGGCGACGGCTCCACGAACGTCGCCGGCATCTCCAGCGCGCGCTCCACGCAATCCTTCATCTTCCCGAACCCGTCGAGCCCGAACCAGAACACCGTCCAGCGGCCCGACGTGAACGTCCCGTCCGCCTGCTTGAAGTACCAGGTGTTGATCGGGTTCGACCGGCGCGACCGCCAGAACATCACGGGGTTCTCCTGGCGCATACGCAGCCAGACCGAGCGCCCCAGGCCCTCGCCCTGAGCGCGCGTCCCCACCCCGAACTTGTCCAGGTACGGCACGCCCTCCTCCTGCGTGAGGATCGCGATCGCCCGGTACGACTCCGTGACGTAGATCTTGTGGATGTCCTTCTGCTCGAAGTACCCGTCCACCAGCGGCTTGCCGAAGCAACTCTCGAGCAGCGTCGTCGCGCGCTCTTGGTCGAACCCCTCGAGCGAGTCGAACGTCAGCGTCCGCTCCCCGCGGCGCACCAGCGTCCCCGAGCCGCGGTGCGTGAACAGCTCGCGCGCCACGTGCGCGGGCGTCGTGATCGAGACCGACGACGACAACGGCAGCTTGCCCAGCAGCAGCTCGATCTCGGCGAGCTTGACCCTCATGCCGCCCTGGACCCAGGGCTGGGCCATGAGGTGCTCGTAGTCCTCCGACAGGTTGATCGACGGGATCAGCTCCCCGTTCTCGTCGAGGATGCCGCCCGTGGGCGTCAGGAAGATCATCTTGTGCGGCTCGCCCTCGATCGCAAGCTCCCTGGCCGCCACGTCCGCGTTGATGTTCACGATCTGGCCGGCGTCGGTCTCGCCCAGGCACGAGATCACTGGCAGCGCCTTGGCCCTGATCGCCGAGCGGATCACGTCCAGGTCCACCCCCGTGATCTCCCCGACGTAGCCATAGCGCTCCTCGTCGAGCAGCCTCGCCTCGAACACGCCGCTGGTGATCGGGCGCGCCCTGGCGCCCAGCTCCTCGAGCGCCTCCACGATGTCGAGGTTCACCTGCCGGAACACCTTGCGCGCGACCTCGAGCGTCTCGCGATCCGTCACACGCATCCCGTCCACGCGGGTCGTCTCGATGCCGCGCTCGGAGAGCGCCGCGTCGAGCTGCGGCCCCGCGCCGTGCACCACGATCGGGTACAGCCCGACCGTGTGCAGGAACGAGAGCGACGACACCAACCCCTCGAGGTCGTCCCGAACGATCCCGCCCCCGACCTTGATGATCGCGAACTTGCGCGAGTCGACCTCGCTGTACTCTCGAAGGTACTGGTCCACCTCGGCCCTCGAGCCGATGTTCCCCAGCAGCTTCGCGATGATCTGCCTCGTCTCAGTCACCTGTCCGCTCTCCACTCATCACGCGTGCGTACACGCGCTCCGCGCGCTCGAGCTGCTCGAGCGCCACCCATTCGCCGCCCGCGTGCGCCTGGGCGATGTCGCCCGGGCCACACACCAGCGCCGTCATACCGGCCTCGCTGAACAGCGCGGCCTCCGTCCAGAAGTCGACCGACGCCCCGAGCTCGATGCCCAGACGCCCCGCGAACTCCTCCGACTCCTCCATCCTCGTCGCCCCCGGCGCGCCCCCGCGCGGCGCCGGCAGCGTCGGCCCGAAGAACCCGCGCGTCCACTCCACGCGCTCCGGCGCGGCGTGGGCACACAGCCTCTCGAGCAGCGCCTCCGGCTCGTCCCTCGGGGACGGCCTCACGCCGAACCGCACGTGGCACCCGTGGGCGATCATGTTCGGCTTCACGCCTCCCTCGATCCGCCCCAGGTTGAAGCTCACGCCAGGGAGCTCCAGGTCCGCCGTACGCCCGAACGCCTCGCCGGCGTCCTCCTGCGCGCGGTACGCCCAGCGCGTCGCCTCGTGCACCGCGCTGTCCTCGAGCGCTCTGGCCGCCGACGCGTGCCCTGGCACGCCGTTGAACTCCCCCGCACACGTCACGATCCCGCGGTGCGCGACCACCGCCCTACAAAGGGTCGGCTCACACACCACGACCTCGCGGTGTACGCCCGCGTACTTCGCGGTGAACGCCTTCACGCACGCGCTGCTGCCCGCCTCCTCGTCGGAGGTGAAAAGCAGCGCCGCCGGGCCGTCCGTGCGCGCCGCGGCCGCCAACATGCACGCCGCCGCGCCCTTGATGTCGCACGCGCCCAGGCCGATCGCCCGGTCGCCCTCCACCAGCAGCTCCAGCGGGTCACGCGTCCACGTCCCCGCCGCCGGCACCGTGTCGATGTGGCAGTTGATGAGCGTCGCCTCCGACACGTCGCCTCGCGTGGCGTACACCCACACGCAGCCCGCGCCGAGGTCCTCGACCTCGACCTCGAACCCCGCGAGGTGCTCCAGCAGGTACGCCACGATCGGGTGCGACGCGCTCACGTCGCGCGGCGGGTTCCTCGTGTCGAAGCCCACCAACGCGCGCAGATGTCCGAGCGCCGACTCACTCACCGCCGCGCTCCCCTTTCAGGACGCCCATCGGGTTGATCGCCGCCGACAGCGACGACGACTGCCCGAAGAGCTTGATGAAGCCCTCCGCCTCCGTCGCGCCCCAGTCCGCGGACTGGGCGTACACGGCGTCCTTGTGGCGCAGGATGTTGTCCGACTCCACCGCCACCGCGTGCAGCAAGCCGCCAGCGGTCTCAAGCGTCACCTCGCCCGTCACGAAACGCTGCGACGACTCCAGGTACGCCTCGAGGTCGAACTTGAGCGGCTCGTAGAAGAACCCCTCGTACACCAGCTCGACCCACTTCTGCGCCACCGTCGGCTTGAAGCGGTTCTGCGGCCTCGACGCCACGGCCTCCTCCAACGCGCGGTGCGCCTTCATCAGGCTCACGACGCCCGGCGCCTCGAACACGATCCTGCCCTTCAGGCCGATCGTCGTGTCCCCCGTGTACATCCCACGGCCCACGCCATACGGCGCGAAGCTCTCGTTGAGCTTGCCCAGGATCACGTGCCCCGGGAGCGCCTCGCCGTCCAGCGTCACCGGGACGCCAGCCTCGAAGCCGATCGTGTGCGACCTCGGCTCCGAGGGCCACTCCGAGGGTGGCGACGTCAGCTTGTACGTCCCCTCTCCCGGCGCGCCGAAGTCGTCGATCTCCGACCCCGAGACCGTCACGCCGAGCAGGTTCTCGTTGATCGTGTATCGCGTCGTCTTCGCGCGGACGCCGAAGCCTCGCTCCTCGAGGTAGGCGCGCTCGTACTCGCGCACGTTCCCCTGCTCGCGCTGGATCTCTCGGATCGGCGCGAGGATCTCGAAGTCGCCCAGCGCCTTCACCGTCAGGTCGAAGCGCACCTGGTCGTTGCCCATGCCCGTGCAGCCGTGCGCGAACAGCTTCGTCCCACGCTCGCGGCACAGCGCCAGCGACTTCTTCACGATCAGGTAACGGTCAGAACACAGCAGCGGGTACTGGTTCTGGTAGAGCTCACCGCCCCACACCAGCGGCCGCACGACCTCCTCGAAGATCTCGGCCGCCGCGTCCGCCGTCACGTGCGCCTTCGCGCCGAGCTCGAGCGAGCGCGCCTCGATGAACGCGAGCTCCTCGGCGTCCACGCCGCCCGTGTCCACGAACAGCGTGACCACCTCGTAACCCTGCTCCATGAGGTAGGGCACGCAAAAGCTCGTATCCAGACCACCCGAGAACGCCAGCACCACTTCCTTGCTCATCTCTTCGCTCCTCTCTTCACCTTGTCGATTCGTTCCAAAAACACTCACCGCGCGGCGCCCGGGCTGACTCAGCCCGTCGCGCCAGTCAGCCTGCTCATCAGCGCCTTCTGCACGTGGAGCCGGTTCTCCGCCTCCTCGATGATCATCGAGTAGTCCGCGTCGAAGACCTCGTCGGTCGCCTTCACGTTCCGGCGCGCCGGCAGGCAGTGGCTGAACACGCCGCCGTCGGTCATCGCCATCTTCTCTCCGTCCACCATGAAGTGCTTGTGCGCGTCACGGATCGGGCGCTCCTCGTCCCAGCGGCCGAAGTAGGGGATCGCGCCCCAGCTCTTCGCGTACACCACGTGCGCCCCCGTGTACGCCTCCTCGATGTCGTGCGTCACCGTCAAACCGCGCCCGTTCTCCGCCGCGTACTTCTTCCCGAGCTCCATGTAGCGCTCGTCGAGCACGTACTCGGGCGTCGGGCACAGCAGCGTCGTCTCGAAGCCGAACTTCGTCGCGATCATCAGCGCAGAGTTCGCCACCGCCGTGTTCAGCGGCTTGGGGTGGTACGTCCACGTCAGCACGAACTTCTTCCCGTCCGTCGTCCCCAGCCGCTCCTGCAACGCCAACATGAGCGCGAGCTCCTGGCACGGGTGCGTGATCGTCTCCATGTTGATCACGGGCACCGTCGCGTGCGCCGCGAACGACTCGATCACGTGGTCCTCACGGTCCACCGACCAGTCCTGGAACTTCGGGAACGCGCGCACGGCGATCAGGTCGCAGTACCGCGAGAGCACCCGCGCCGCCTCCTTCACGTGCTCCTCGGCCACGTCGTCCATGACCGCGCCCTCCTGGAACTCCATGGGCCATGAGCCGCTCCCCGGCTGCAGCGTCACCGCGTGCCCACCCATCTGGTAGATCCCCACGTCGAACGACGTCCGCGTGCGCAGCGACGGGTTGAAGAACACGAGCGCTATCGTCTTCCCCTCCAGGCGACCGTTCATAGGCTGCTCCTTGAGCAGCCTCGCGTCGTCGAGCAGCGCCTGCAGCTCTCCCCTCTCCCAGTCCGCCGTCGTCAGAAAATCGCGCATCTTCAACCTCGTCTACGTCCCAAAACAGAGCACGCGCGCCGCTCTCACGTCTCGAGCGCACGCGCGATCTCCAAATCCCGCAACGGCCGGCATACTACGAATGGTCGCCACCGGGCGCAACCCGCCAGAACATGCGTTGGTTTGGGCGGGGAGTTTGTTTCGGGGCGGTAGCCCCCGCCGCCGGGCGGAGAGTTTGTTTCGGTGCGGGTTGGGAGCGTCCGGGCAGGCGGGGAGTGTGGTGCGGGGCAGGAGCCCCCGCCGCCGACCCTTCGGGTCTTGGCGTCCCCCGCGCTTCGCGCGGGGAACTCCGGACACGGCGACTGTTCTTGCGGGGAGGTTCGCGTGGGGCGCGCTGTGCGGAGGTCCTGGGAGGTGCAAGAG
>CAJXPN010000399.1 GCA_913058025.1 uncultured Myxococcales bacterium
TCTCGTGGGCTCGGAGATGTGTATAAGAGACAGGGGTGGCGCTGCCGAAGGGGGTCGACGACCTCCGTGAGATCGCCAGGTTCGCCAGCGAGCAGGGGATCGCGCTCATACCGCGCGCCGCGGGGACGAGCCTCGCGGGCCAGTGCGTGGGCGACGGCCTCGTCGTCGACGTCGGCCGCCACATGAACCAGATCCTCGAGCTCGACGTCGAGGAGCGCTGGGTCCGCGTGCAGCCTGGCGTGATCCTCGACGACCTGAACCGACACCTGAAGCCCCACGGGCTGTTCTTCGGGCCGGACACGTCGACGTCGAGCCGGTGCATGATCGGGGGGATGGCCGGCAACAATTCGTGCGGCACGCACTCGATCCTCTACGGGACCACGCGTGATCACGTGCTCGAGATGGAGGTCGTGTTCGCCGACGGCGCGGTCGAGCGGATCGGGCGCTGGAGCGCCGACGAGCTGGCCGCGCGCCGGGAGGTCGACGATCTTCTGGGTGAGGGCCTGCGTGAGCTGGATCGAATCCTGACCGAGCGCGCCGACGAGATCCGGGCGAACTACCCTCGGCCCGAGGTCAAGCGACGCAACACGGGCTACGCGCTGGACGAGACGCTCGAGATGTCGCCCTACACCGACGGAGGTGAGGAGTTCACGCTCACGCGCCTGCTGTGTGGCTCGGAGGGCACGCTGGGGCTCACGAGCGAGCTCAAGCTCAACCTCGTGGACCTCCCGCTCTTCAAGAACGTCGTGGCGGTCCAGTTCGACAGCCTCCGCGACGCGCTCCAGGCGACGGTCGTGGCGGTGAAGCACGACGTCGCCGCCGTCGAGCTCATGGATCGGCGAGTGCTCGACCTCGCGAAGGGAAACATAGAGCAGGAGCGCAACAGGTTCTTCGTGGACGGTGACCCGGACGCGATCCTGATCGTGGAGTTCTACGGCGCGACGCGCGCCCAGATCGAGGACGCGAACGCGAAGCTCATCGCCGAGTTCGTGGAGAAGGGGCTCGGGTACGCGCACCCGGTGATCGACCCGCCCGACGACAAGCGCGTCTGGGCGCTGCGCAAGGCCGGCCTGGGCATCCTGATGGGCGTGCCAGGGGACGTGAAGCCCGTGACGGTCGTGGAGGACACCGCGGTCGCCGTGGAGGTGCTGCCCGAGTACATCGACGCGTTCGCCGAGATCATGGAGCGCCACGGGACGCGCTGCGTCTACTACGCGCACGCGTCGGTCGGGGAGCTGCACCTGCGCCCCGAGCTCAATATCAAGGACCCCGAGGACGTCGAGCGGTTCAAGAAGATCGCCGTCGAGGTGACCGACCTCGTCAAGGAGTACGGAGGCTCGATCAGCGGGGAGCACGGGGACGGCCGCCTGCGCTCGCCCATGCTCGCGCAGTTCTTCGGCGAGGTCGTCGCGGCCGAGCATGGCGCGCTCAAGCGCGCCTTCGACCCGAGGGGGGTGCTCAACCCGGGTAAGATCGTGGACCCGAAGCCCATCGACGCGGACTGGCGCGTGGAGCCCGGTGAGAAGACGCCCTACGTGGACACGGTGCTCGACTGGTCGGCGGACATGGGCCTGGTGCGCGCGGTCGAGAAGTGCAACGGCGCGGGCGCGTGCCGCAAGCGCGCCGACGCTGGCGGCACGATGTGCCCGAGCTACATGGCCACGCTCGACGAGAAGGACTCCACACGCGGGCGCGCGAACATCTTCAGGCAGGTCCTGCTCGAGGGGAAGGATCCGCGCTCGGCGATGGCCAGCGACGACCTGTACGACGCGATGGACCTGTGCGTCTCGTGCAAGGGGTGCAAGTCGGAGTGTCCGGCCAACGTGGACATGGCGAGGATGAAGGCGGAGTTCCTCCAGCACTACCACGACGCGCACGGGCTGCCGCTCGGGTCGAGGCTGATGGGGCACTACGGGAAGCTGAGCCGGTACGCGTCGTGGGTGCCGTGGCTGGCGAACTTCATGATCTCGTTCTTCCTGACGCGCTGGATCATGTCGTGGTTCATGAAGCTCTCGCCGTCACGCAGGCTGCCCGCCTACGCGAAGCACACCTTCAGGAGTCGATGGGCGAAGTACCCAGGCCCCGAGGGCGCGAGCGACCGGCCCGTGGTCGGGCTCTACGTCGATCCGTTCACCGAGTACACGGAGCCCGAGCTGGCGTGGGCGACGGTGGACGTGCTCGAGGCGCACGGGTGGCGCGTGGAGCTCGTGCCGATCGAGGAGGACGGCAGGACGTACATCTCGAAGGGGATGCTTCGTGAGGCGCGCGAGGCACTGGGAGAGGGCGTGCGTGAGGCGACGAAGTGGATGGCGTTGAACCCGGACGCGAAGGTCGTGGGGGTGGAGCCGTCGGCGCTGCTGACGTTCCGAGACGAGGCGCCAGACCTCGTGGTGCCCGAGCTCAGGGACGCGGCGAAGCGCCTCGGCGAGCGGAGCATGTTGCTCGACGAGTTCATCGTCGAGGTCGGCGCAGCGCCAGGGCACGCGGACCCTTACGAGGGCGCGCCATCGCGCGGCGAGGTCGTGTTGCACGGCCACTGCCACCAGAAGGCGATCGTGGGGACGGCGCCGACGAAGGCCGCGCTCGAGAGGGCAGGCTACAGCGTCGAGGTGCTCGACACGGGCTGCTGCGGCATGGCGGGCTCGTTCGGTTACGAGCGAGACCACCACGAGATCTCGATGAAGATCGGTGAGTTGGTGCTGTTCCCTGCGTTGCGCGAGCGTGAGGGTGCGAGCGTTGTGGCGCCCGGGACCTCGTGCCGACACCAGATAAAGGACGGGGTTGGCCAGGAGGCTCGCCACACCGCGGTGTGGCTCGCCGAGGCGCTCGAGCGATGAGTATGAGCGCTGAGGGCCTGATCGGAGGGTATCAGCGCCAGAGGCCGTAGGGCGGGAGCGGCTCGAGCGCGCGCTTGATGTAGGGGACGTCCTGGGCGAGCTCGGCGCGCGAGTCGGTGACCAGGCGCTTGATGCGCGAGTAGGAGTTCACGATGACCTGGAGCGGGCTCGGGGGGGAGCGGAAGGTCTTGTGGTAGTCTGCGTAGGGCTTCGAGACGAGGACGTTGGGGCGCGCGATCTGCTGGACGGGCACCCAGATGAGGTTGCGCCCGGAGGAGACGGGCGCGAAGACGTCGCCGGCGAAGATGTAGGCGTTGCGCGTGCCGATGGTGCCGCTCTGGACGGAGTCCCAGGCGACGTTCGAGGGGACGTTGTTGACGACGCCACCGTCACACAGGCGCAGGAGTTCGTGGCGCTTGAAGAGGGCCTCGAGCGGATCGATTGTCGCGGGGTCGTCGTGGTAGACGTCGTAGTGGAGCAGGCCGGGCACCGCGCACGAGAAGCCGACGGCCTCGACGAGCGGGAAGTCGAGCGTGCCGGGCTCCTGTCCGAAGACGATCTGCGCGAGGAACCTGGGGTTGGAGCTGATCTGCCTGACGATCTTGAAGAACGTGCTCAGCCTGCGGCGCAGCGAGATGGCCGAGAAGCTCGAGTCGGGGTTTGCCTGTGAGAAGGCCGAGTCGTCGATGCGGAAGCCGGTCCGGATGCCCGCGGCGACGACGTGGAGCTTGATGGGGAGCTCGGAGAAGGGGATGTTCGGGTTCCCGATGAGGTCCTGGAAGATGCGGCGCGAGATGCGCAGAAGGTTCATGTGGAAGGCGCCAGGGAAACCGAAGCGCGAGTACCCTGAGAAGGGCCTGAAGATCATGTTGTAGTCGAGGTCGCGAGGGAGCGACATCGCGGTGGCGATCGGGTCGTACTCGCGGGAGAGCGCGCGGAGCGTCCCGAGGAGCGAGCCCATGGAGGAGCCGACGATGAGCTCGGGGGTGATCCCGAGCTCACTGAAGAGCGAGAACGTGCCCAGGTGGGACATGCCGGCGCCGCCGCCGCCGCCGAGGACGAGGACGAGCTTCTTGTTCCGGATCTCGTGGTCGAGGTGCTCGGGGCCGAACTCGTTGACGTGTCTGGCGAGGAGCGCCGCGCGGGTGGCCTCGACGCGCAGCGAGACGACCGGCGCGAGCTCACGGAGTGAGGAGACGTCGGCGGAGTCGGTGCGTGGGATGAGCGGGGTGACGGACTCGAGCATCCAGCGGCGCAGCTCGTCGACGTCCTGTTTGACGCTGACGTCGCGGCCGCTCGGGGTGCGCAGGAGGTTCATCTTGGCCAACACCGCGGCGTAGCGGTAGAGGGCCTCGTGCGGTGGGCTGAGCGCGCCAGGGCGATCGACGACGACGCGTACGAGGCGGCGTTCGAACTCCTTGACGTCGCGTGTACCCGCGAAATGTCTACCGAAACGACTCAACCGACGCCCTCGGAGCGCGAGAAAGGAGCGCGACCTCCGGGTGAGGCCGCGCAATGGTCACGAAGTCGAGTATACCTCGCGAGGGTGGGGCGCACAAAATGATGGAGGGTCAGGACTTCAAGAAGGAGAAGAGGCCCTTCTTGTTGGGCTCGGTGTCGCCGGGTGCGTCGAGGGGGCGCAGCTCTGTGACGCGCGTGGCCAGCGCCTTGAAGGCGGCTGAGGCGGGACCGTCGGGGTCGGCGAGGAGGATGGGTCGCCCCTCGTCGCCGCCCTTGCGGACGGCGGTATCGAACGGGATCTCACCGAGCATGATGGTGCCGAGACGCTCGGCGAGTTTGCCCACGGAGGCGGGGTCACCGTAGAGGAGGTGCTCGGTGCCGTCGGGGGTGATGAAGCGGGACATGTTCGAGACGACGCCGAGGACGTCGACGTTGAGCGTCTTGAACATCTGGAGCCCGCGCGCGGCGTCGATGAGCGCGAGTTCGCTGGGCGTCGTGACGACGACGGCGCCGTCGACGGGGACAGTCTGCGCGAGCGCGAGCTGTGCGTCGCCGGTGCCCGGGGGCATGTCGACGATGAGGTAGTCGCAGCCGGACCAATCGACGTCCCGGAGGAACTGCCGGATGATGCCGGTGACGATGGGGCCGCGCCAGATGACGGGCGCGTCCTCGTCCATGAGGAAGCCCAGGCTCATCAGGCGAAGGCCCTCGATGTTGAGCGGGACGATGCGTCGATCTGAGACGCCCGGGCGCTCGTTGACGCCCAGCAGCGTGGGCAGGCTGGGGCCGTAGATGTCGATGTCGAGGAGGCCGACGCGGTGGCCTTGGCCTGTCTCTTATACACATCTCCGAGCCCACGAGACAGGCAGAAATCTCG
>CAJXPN010000400.1 GCA_913058025.1 uncultured Myxococcales bacterium
AGAGTAGATCGTCGGCAGCGTCAGATGTGTATAAGAGACAGCTCCCCGTGACCGTGGTCGTCGAGGAGTTCGAGGCGCTCAGGCTCGACGTGGGGCCGTCTCACGCGTGCGCGCTGGACAAGGCGACGAGCAGGCTCGCGTGCTGGGGGGCCGGCTCGCGTGGCGAGCTCGGTGACGGCGTTGCGCGCTCGAGCGCGACGCCCAGGTTCGTCGACGGTGCCCAGCGCTGGGTGTCCGTCTCAGTGGGCCGCCACTTTTCGTGCGGCATCACCGAGCTGACTGGCGCAGAGCCCAACATCACGGGCGGGGACGTGTACTGCTGGGGGATCAACGATCAGGGCCAGCTCGGTGATGGCTCGACCGACGACCGGTCGACGCCCGTGCGCATCCAGGTGACCGGCCCGTTCGTGAAGCTCGACGTGGGTGACGCGCACGCGTGCGCGTCACGCCGCGTGTCCGACGGCGGCGACCTGTTCTGCTGGGGGCGGAACAGCAACGGCCAGATCGCGGCGCCGCTGACGCTCGCGAACGTGGCCTCGCCGCGCCGCGTGACGACCGGCGGAGAGACCTCGTACAAGGACGTGTCCGTGTCCGTGGACACGACGTGCGCGGTCTCGACGACGAGCTCGGTGTACTGCTGGGGCGATGGCGGGGAGGGCCAGCTCGGAGACGGCGACACCAACGACAGCCTGGCGCCCGTGACGGCGGCGGTCCCTGGAGGCGGCGCGGACACGGTGGCCGTCGGCGACGGGTTCGCGTGCGCGAAGACGATCGGAGACGAGGTCTACTGTTGGGGGGCCAACGACCAGGGGCAGCTCGGGCTCGGCACGACGGCCGACGCGCTCACGCCGACGCGCGTGTCCGGCGGGGAGCTCTACGATCAGATCTCTGCGCGCGCGGGCCACGCGTGCGGTGTGCTCAAGGCCGGCGGCGGCGTGCATTGTTGGGGAGGGGGCGGCTTCGGCCAGCTCGGAGACGGCTCCACGGAGCCCAACCTCTCGCCCACGCCGGTGCCCAGCCTGGGGACCGGGCTCGCGGCGGTGTCCGTGTCGGACAGGACGAGCTGCGTGCTGTCGTCCGACGGTGAGATCTGGTGCTGGGGAGAGCGAGGGACTGGCCTGCTCGGCGACGGCGCCGCGGTGGTCCGCGCGCTCCCCGAGGTGCAGGGCGAGGGCCGCGTCTACGAAGAGGTCGCGGTGATGGGGAGCGCGCAGTGCGCGCGCGCGGCAGGCAAGGTCTACTGCTGGGGGCTGGACTCCGACTCGAGGCTGGGCCAGGGCACGGTGAACGAGGCGCGCGTCGAGCCCAGCGAGGTCCAGGGCCTCGAGGGCGTCGTCGTCGAAGAGCTCGTGGCTGGGGTGTCGCACGCGTGCGCCCGCACCGACGCGGGAGACGTGTACTGCTGGGGTGCCGGCGAAGAGGGGCAGCTCGGAGACGGCCAGCGTCAGACGAGCTCGACCGCCGTGAAGGTCTCGATGCCCCAGCGCGCGACGACGATCGCCGCGGGCGCGCTGCACTCGTGCGCGATCGGTGAGACCGGAGAGGTGCTGTGTTGGGGCGACGGCGCCGACGGCCAGCTCGGAGACGGGAACGGCGCTGGCAGCCTCGTGCCGGCGGTGGCGGACGCCGGGCCGACGACGAGGTTCGTGTCGGTGGCCGCCGGAGACGGCTTCACGTGCGCGTTGTCCACGACGCGCGGCGTGCACTGTTGGGGCAGAGGAGCTGGAGGCCGCCTGGGCAACGGGGGCGTCGCCAACGCGCTCGAGCCCGACGAGATCCAGGGCGGCGCGTCGGTGTTCGACGCGGTGTCGGCGGGCGCGACCCAGGCGTGCGCGCTCGACTCCTTCGGCGCGCTCTACTGTTGGGGAGAGGACGCGTTCGGCTCGTTCGGAGACACGACCACGAGCGGCGTGACGACCTCGCCGCGCCCGATCAGCCTGGACGTGGCGCCGACGTTGGACGTCGTGGACGTGGGCGGCGCGCCGTTCGCGTGCGGTGTCCGCGAGGGTAACCTCTACTGTTGGGGTGACGGCCAGTCCGGCCGCCAGGGCGCGGGGGTGTTCCGACAGGGGATCGCGCCCGAGCAGATCGACCTCGGCGCCGGCGTCGTGTCGATCTCACTGGGGGACGACGCGGCGTGCGCGGTGACCGACGTCGGGGACGTGCGGTGCTGGGGTCAGCTCGGCGCGGCGTACGGTTTCGACGGTGAGGTCTATGGCCCCAGGTCGCTCACGGCGAGGCAGGTCCTCTTCTCGAAGTGAGCGCCTGCGGTTCGGCCGTTCTGCCTTCGCGAGGTGCTCCTCGTCGGGCATGGCGACGCGCTCTAGGAATCGGCGCCTCGGCGCGTGGGTTCAGGAGAGGACGCTGGTGACGAGCACGAGAGGTGAATAGTGAGCGCTCGGTTGTCTGGTCTCGTGGTGGGGATGGTCGTGTTCGGGGCCGTGGCCGTGGCGTGGGCCCAGGGTGAAGGCCGCGTGCTGCACGAGTACTTCGAGGCGTCCGGCGTCGATGGCGAGGGCGCCCGCGGAGGAGCTCAGCAGGCGCCCAGGACGGCGGTGCGCGCGCCAGGTTCGCCGCCGCCGCTGACGTTGAACGCGGGCCGTGACGAGCAGGTGCTCGGAGCGGACGGACCGGAGAGCGCGCTTGGGATGAAGAACCCGCAGGGCGGGTTGAACCCTCAGAACGCGAGGAACCCGCTCGACGATCGCACCGACGAGGTCGACGAGCTCAACTACTTCTCGAGCTTCGACCCTGGCGTGATCCCGTACAAGCGCGTGGTCGCGCAGAATGCGGTGGATCTCGAGGGGTCGGACGGCTACGCGTTCCGCGTGGAGTCGGACGAGCTGACCCGCGTGCGCGTGGGCGGTGAGGGCAGGGGTGACGAGTTCTGGGGGACGTTCCTCGTCAAGATGGAGCCTGGCGCGCTGCACCCGATCCCGTCGGTGGCGCCCGACCAGCGCCTCCTCGAGACGAACGTCGCGCCTGAGCGCGCGGCGCGAGGTCTCGAGTTCGTCAAGGACGAGGCGGGCAACTTCTACGTCCGAGGCCCTTACGAGGGGGTTGTGCGCCTGAACGTGAAGCTGTCGGTGGAGCGCTTCTACTTCACCGGTGAGATGACCGGCGTGAACTGGGCGCAGATGGGCGGCGCGGCGAGCAAGCTCGCGCCGATCCCACGCCGCGCGCGCCTCGCGGCAGGCGCCGTGGCCGAGCGGCTCAGGGTGTCCCAATTGAGCCCGGCCGGCACGGTGCGTGAGCTCACCCGCTACTTCCGCGCGTTCGAGAACGAGGCGCTGGAGGGTCGCGAGGAGGGGGAGGACATGTACCTCGCGATCGTCATGGCCCAGAAGGGCGTGTGCCGTCACCGCAGCTTCGCGTTCGCGTTGACCGCGAACGCGTTGGGGATCCCGACGCGGTACGTCTACAACGAGGCGCACGCGTTCGTGGAGGTGTACTGGCCAACGAAGGGGTGGCGCCGGATCGACCTGGGCGGCTCGGCCGAGGACATCCTGATGCGCGCGGGTGAGCGACAGAACCACCGGGTCCACGACGCGGTCGACGAGTCGCTGCCGACGCCGCCGGCGTACGTCAGGGAGCTCGAGAAGCTCTCGGACAAGGAGGACGCCCGCCAGGAGGCGGCCGGAGGCTCGCAGGATGGCCCGATGAGCGAGGGCGATGAGGGCGGCGTGAGCGTGAACCTCCCCGACGGCGTGGAGGCCGAGGGCGACCCGTTCGATCCGCAGCCTGGTGACGATCGCGTCCAGGGGTCGCTGGTGATGGAGGCGTCCGGGGGAGAGGTCAAGAGGGGCGGCTCGATCGAGGTGTCGGGAGCGCTCCTTGGCGCCCGTCCAGCCCGGGGCTCGGCCGTGGTCGTCAAGATCGTGCTCGCGTCTCGCGGGGCGCGCGGCGACGAGGGGGACGTGCTCGCCGAGGTCGAGGTCGACGGAAAGGGGGAGTTCAGCGCGACCGTGGAGATCCCGAAGGACGTGCCGATCGGCCTCTGGACGCTTCGCGCGGTGTACGAAGGTGGCGACCAGATGTTGCCCGCCGTCAGTGATTGAGAGGGGTCGCGTGTGAGGCGGCACCTCTGATATATTCATGGGGGCAGAGGCAGACGCGTCGCGGACGCGCTCAAGAGAGGGGGTCGCGATGGGTGAGGTGTCGAGCTTGGGAGGGAGCGTGATCGCGGGGAGGTTCGAGCTCGGCAGGCTACTGGGTCAGGGCGGCTACGGCGCGGTGTACGAGGGGACGCAGCTCTCCATAAAGAGGCCTTGCGCGATCAAGATCATGGAGCTGGGGGATCAGGCGCCCGATCGGGTGGTCAAGAGGTTCAAGGCCGAGGCGGTGTTGACCTCGAGGCTGTCGCACCCGAACTCGGTCGTGATCTACGACTACGGCGAGGACGCCGAGCGCGGCGTGTTCTTCATCGCGATGGAGTACCTCGAGGGGGAGGACCTGAACACGATCCTGAAGGACAGGGGGCCGATGGCGCTCGAGGACGCGGTGCACGTGGTCGAGCAGATCGCCGCGAGCCTGGAGGACGCGCACGCTCGTGGCGTGATCCACCGCGACATCAAGCCACACAACGTCATGGTGGTGGCGCGGTCGAGGGACCCCTGGTTCGTGAAGGTGATCGACTTCGGGATCGCAAAGGTCATGAAGAACGCGTCGATCAGCACGATGGAGAGGTTGACCCGGACGGGCACGATGGTGGGTACGCCACACTACATGGCGCCCGAGCAGATCCGTGACGAGGCCGTGGACGGTCGGACGGACACGTACTCGTTGGGGATGTGTCTCTACAAGATGCTCACGGGGAGGACGCCGTTCGCGGGAGGGTCGCCCGTGGACGTCGCGTGCAGGCAGCTCACCGACAAGGCGCTCCCGCTGAGCTCGTACAGGCATGAGCTGGACGTCCCTCCTGCGTTCGAGGACGCGCTCGAGTGCGCGATCCAGAAGGAGCCCTGCGCGCGCTTCGAGCGGGTGCAGGACTTCGCTGCGGCGCTGCGGCGATCGATGGAGGTCCACGATCCTGCGTCCATGAGCGCAGGTGAGCGGTCGCGCCTGGAGCAGGCCGACACTGCTGAGGAGACCGTGGAGACGCGCGAGGAGGCGATGCTCGACCCCTGTCTCTTATACACATCTCCGAGCCCACGAGACAGGCAGAAATCTCGTA